>NZ_OY762657.1:300000-499807 GCF_963666255.1 uncultured Propionivibrio sp.
CTGTTTGCCAATCCGCGGCCGCATTGCCCAAGGCTGCCGAAAACGAAAATGCGCCGGTGACATTTGCCACCGAAGCGCCGCGCCCGAAGCCCCTGAGCCAGGCGAAAAAGGCCACGTCAGGAAAATCCGCCACCAGCGCCAAGGCGACGCCGCACGGAGCGACCAGAAAGCCCCGCGCGCGCAAGTAGGCCAGCCCTTCACCGCACTCCGGAGATCCTCTCATGCCACACCCCTCAACCCTGCTCGGCGGCCTCCTGATACTGGCCGCCCCGGCCGTCATGGCGCAGCAGTTTCCGGTCATGGAACTGCGCGCCGGTTTCCATCGCATCGAAGCCGAAGTCGCCGCCAACCAGCCAAACCGCATGCAGGGACTCATGCATCGCCGCAGCCTCGGAGCCAACCAGGGCATGCTCTTCGTCTTCCCGATCAAGGAGCGTCACTGCATGTGGATGCGCAACACACTCATCCCGCTGTCGGTCGCCTTCCTTGATGACGACGGCAAGATCCTCAACATCGAGGAAATGAAGCCGCAAACCGAAAACAACCATTGCGCCGCAGCACCCGCCCGCTTCGCGCTCGAAATGAACAAAGCCTGGTTCGCCAGCAAGGGGCTTGCTGCCGGCATCCGTATCAGCGGCGTCGACGCTGCGCCGCCGCCGCAATAATCCGTGGCGGCACTTTCCCGCAAGCCGTGGCGACGTCATTGGCCAGGCCCGCGCATGTCAGACGCGTCACGGGACTGGCTGTTTGACGACGGCTCGCTGACCGCGCGCCTGCAAGGTCGCGGCAAATTTTCGTTGCGCGTCGTGACGCAAAGGCTCGCCCCCGCCGCGGCCGACGAGGCAGCGCTGTTCGGACTGGGCCGGAGACAGCGCGCCTGGATTCGCGAGGTTGTCCTGTCGGTCGATGGCGAGCCGCTGGTCTTCGCCCACTCGGTATTGCCCATGCATCCGCGCGGCCCGCTGACGCGCTGGCTTGCCCGACTGGGAACCCGTTCGCTCGGCAGCATGCTGTTCCGGCATCCCGGATTTTCCCGCACGCCGCTTCTCTGCCAGGCGATCGACCGACGACACGAGTTGCATCGGCGCGCCGTCGATGCGCTCGGCGTCGCCCCCGACACACTGCTGTGGGCTCGGCGCTCCAATTTCGGCTTCGCGACCCAAGGCCTGCTGGTGACTGAAATCTTCTCGCCGGCGCTGTGGGCGGCGCTGGCCGCCGAGGCCGTTACGAAAACGCCACAAATACCCGCGACGCGGGCGGACGACGCCTGATATAATGCGCGCCTTCGTTCGGGGGCCGCAGCCGCCGTTCGAACCGCGCTTCGCGAACCCTTCGCATCCCAAAAGCCCTCCTGCCTCCTGGCGTCGCTGGTAGACGCCTCCCTGGCACAAAGCTTTACTGTGCCGAAAAGTCCCGAATTCTTCCGCCCCGGCGGAGTCGTTCATCGCTGTTTCGTTGGTTGGCGTCGCATTTCCAGGTGTCCGCACGTGCGAACACCACATGAGGGCGTTCGCGCGTCCTCATCCAATGAAAGAAACAGATGACATTTGCAGAACTCGGACTTCATGACGCTATTCTTCAGGCACTGACGGCTGCCGGCTACAACGAGCCGACGCCGGTCCAGGCGCAGGCCATTCCGGCCGCGATGGCCGGACACGATCTCCTCGTCACTTCGCAGACAGGCTCGGGCAAGACCGCCGCCTTCATGCTGCCGGCATTGCACGCGCTGGCCAACCGTCCGCGCCCGCCCAAGGAAGCGCGCACCCCCAACCAGGAACGCCAGTCGGCGCGTGCACGCAACGCCCGCCCACGCTTCCAGGCGGCAACGCCAAAGATGCTGGTACTGACGCCGACGCGCGAACTGGCGCTGCAAGTCACCACCGCCGCCGACAAATATGCCGGACCGCTGCGTTTCCTCAAGGCCGTGGCAATCCTTGGCGGCATGCCCTACCCGAAACAGATGGAACTGCTCTCGCGCAATCCGGCGATCCTCGTCGCCACGCCGGGACGCCTGATCGACCATATGCAATCGGGCAAGATCGACTTTTCCCAGCTTGAAATCCTCGTCCTCGACGAAGCCGACCGCATGCTCGACATGGGCTTCATCGACGACATTGAAACGATCGTCGCCGCCACGCCGGCAACGCGCCAGACCATGCTCTTCTCGGCGACGCTGGACGGCACTGTCGGCCAGATGGCCCGCCGCGTCACGCGCGATCCGCAAACCATCGAAATCGCCGCCGTCCACAGCCGTCACGAGAATATCGAACAGCGCCTGCACTTCGTCGATGATCTGGCCCACAAGGATCGCCTGCTCGACCATCTGCTGCGCGACGCCGACATCGACCAGGCCGTCGTCTTCACCGCCACCAAGCGCGACGCCGACACGCTGGCCGACCGCCTCAACCTCGCCGGTTTCAACGCCGCACCGCTGCACGGCGACATGCATCAGGGCGCGCGTAATCGCACGCTCAACGCACTGCGCCGCGGCCAGGTGCGCATCCTCGTCGCCACCGACGTGGCGGCGCGCGGCATCGACGTGCCGAACATCACCCACGTCTTCAACTACGACCTGCCGAAATTCGCCGAAGACTATGTGCATCGCATCGGCCGCACCGGTCGCGCCGGGCGTAACGGGCTGGCGATCTCGCTCGTCAATCACCGCGAACAGATCAACGTCCGCAAGATCGAGCGTTTTACGCGCCAGGCCATCCCGATCGAAGTCGTCCCCGGCCACGAACCGGTCCGGCAACCGGCCGCAGCCAAGCCCCGTCCGAAAAGCCGGCCGGGATTCAAGGCCGGTCCCCGCAGCGATGCGAAGCCGTTCCGTCACGGTAAGGACGCTCACGGCACCGAGCGAGGCAAGAGCAGCCCGCAGGGCAAACCGGCCGCCGGGAAATACGAGGGCAAGCGCCAGGGCCGCCCGACCAACGGTGCGCAGGCACCGCGCCAGCGCTCCTACGCCGACCGCTAGAAAACTGAATCATCACCCCGGCAAACGCCGGGGTGCAGCACGCCGGTTCAAAGACCCGGCGTTTCCTGAGCGAGGGTTGAGCAGGTCGCCGAATGACGACCCTGACACAACGCTGCGCCACGCCGGGAAATTACCGGAACAGGCTGCGCACGACCTGCCGCACGCGCGACCAATCGTAACCTATACCCAAGCAACATATCGTTACACAAAGCATACAGAAAGCTTCAATTTCTCCTTATGAGACGCATTTTCGTCTTATAACGCTCCGGTATAATCTCCCCTGGTTAAACGTGGTAACCAACCGGCAGTCAAAGCACTGCCTAAACGCCTGAATTATTGATGAACAAGGACCAGAAAATGAAAAATTCGCTTCTCGTTGCTGCCATGATCGCTGTTGCCCTGTCCGCCTGTGGCAAAAAGGAAACCCCGGCTCCGGCCCCCGCCCCGGCTGCTGAAGCCCCGGCTGCTGCTCCGGCCGCTCCGGCTGCTGATGCCAAGCCCGCTGAAGCCGCTCCGGCCGCCGCTGCCCCGGCTGCTGACGCCAAGCCGGCTGAAGCCGCTCCGGCCGAAGCCAAGAAGTAATTCGGTTTCACCGCAACAAGAAAGCCGGCTCAGCGCCGGCTTTTTTGTTGCCTCTGACGCGCCAGGCGGCATTCCCGCCCCGGGAGACAGACTGTCCATTCCGCGCGCCTGCGAATACTCGCAATCAAGCGCTGGCTGCGGCTGATTACCCTCTGACAGCGTGAATCACGCCAACTGCCGCCAGCCGAAACCCTCCTCCTGAGAGGCGACGGCCACCCAGTCCGCAGCGCAGCCTAACGCTTCTGCGAGCGCCTGACAGGCGAGTTCCGGACGATTGTTTTCTTCACTCAAATGCGCGGCAATCACATGCTGCAGGCGACGCTGATCGACCTGCGCGAGCAAGCCCGCTGCCTGCGCGTTATCCAGATGCCCGAAATTGCCGGCAATGCGACGCTTGAGCATCGGCGGATAAGAGGAAGCACTCAGCAACTCCGGATCATGGTTGCATTCCAGCACCAGCGCGTCGCACCGCCCCAGAACCTCAACCACATGCGGCGTAATGCGACCACAATCGGTCAGCACGCCCAGGCGTGCCGCGCCGTCGGAAAACACGAACTGAACCGGCTCCCGGGCATCGTGCGGCACCGGATACGGCAGGATTTCGAGGTCACCCAGCGCGAACGCCGCGTGGCTGTCGACCAGCCGAAACACCGGCGCTGCCGCCGGCAACTCGCCGAGCGCGGCGAAAGTACCATGCGTCAGGACGACCGGAATCCCGAATCGCGAGGCAAAGCGGACAACCCCCGAGACATGGTCACTGTGCTCATGCGTCACCAGCAAGGCATCGATTGATGCAGCCTCCAGGCCCAGGCGGCCGAGCCGCTCGAGCATCGAGCGACCAGAAAAACCGCAATCGACGAGCACCCGCGTCCTGCCGGAATCGACAACCAGGGCATTCCCCCGGCTGCCGCTTCCGAGCGAAGCAAAACGCATCACTTCAGCGCATCACTTCAGCTGCTCGTAGAGCAGCGAGAGAATCTTCCTGGCCGTGTCGTTCTGTGCAATGCCGCCTTCATTGGAAAGCACCTGAACCGTCGTCTGCGTTCCGCCATCCTTCACATACACACGGAAACGCTCTTGCGGCGGCGGGGTCGAGGGCTTCCAGAACGCCAGCTTGGAAAGCAGGCCATCCTTCTTGTTCTGGCTTTCCGACTCCGGATCCACGTAGCGGACGAAGAACAGACCCTTCGAACGGTCGCGATCCTCGACGGTGAAGCCAACCCGATCAAGCGCCAGACCGACGCGCCGCCAAGCGCGATCAAAGCTCTCCTGCACCTCGAGGGTACCAGAGCCATCGCTGCTGCGCGTCAGACGAGCACGATCGGCGACACGATCCTTGCCGGCGGCTGCGATCTCGGCATCAGCCTGCTTCTGGTCGGTCCCGAGCCGCACCATCAGACGGCGCAACATTTCCGCTTCCAGGTCCGGATCGGCCTGGCGTGGCTGCCAGCGTGTCTGTTCCTTGCCCTCGGTGGTATACACCTCGACCATGCCACGGTGGCTGATGTAGATTTCGGTTGTTCCCGCCTCGGAGCCGGGCTCCAGCCGCGTCCGGAACATGTCGCGCTCGGACGTTGAATAGAGCGAATCAAGTACCTTCCCGAGCATGTTGCGGAGGAAATCCTGGCCGAGCTTGGCGCGGTTTTCCGCCCAGTCGGTTTCCATGACACCTGCTTCGGGCGTTTCGACCTTGATCAGGAAACCGGTTTCCTGCCAGAAGTTCTTGATCTGGTCCCACAGCTTGTCCGGCGATCCCGCCACCACCAGCCAGCGTTGCGTACCGGCACGCTCGATCCGGGCCTTATCGACCTTCGGCAACACTGCGCTGTTCTCCGAACCGCGCGCCTGCGTCGTCCGATCGTTGGCGTATTCCGAGAAGGTCGCCGCCCCACGCAAAGGCACCGAATAACGATCGTCACGCGACGGACTCGTCAAGTCCGGCGGAATTTCGAGCGTCGGCACTCTGGACGTCGACGCCGATTTGTAATCGATCTTTTTCGTCTCCAGACCGATCATGCTGCAACCCGCGAGGGCAATGGAGACAGCACACAGGATAATGCGCAGGGAAGCAAATTTCATCGATATTCCTGAATAACCCGAGGATCGGAACAGTTACGCCAGCAACCCAGCCTGACGCAAGGCCGTGCGGACACGGTCATGGCACTCGGGCGACAGCGGACTGAGCGGCAGACGGATACCGCCCTCCTTCATCATCCCCAACTGCTGGCACGCCCACTTCACCGGAATCGGATTGGCTTCGCAGAAGAGTTGGCGGTTGAGGCCGAGCATCCGAAAATAGAGGGTTCGCGCCGTGGCAAGATCGCCTGCGAGGGCCGCCGCGCACATCTCGTGCATCATGCGCGGAGCAACGTTGGCCACCACCGAGATATTGCCCTTGCCGCCCATCAGCAACAGTGAGCAGGCCGTCGCGTCATCGCCGCTATAGACCGAAAAGCCTTGCGGCGCGCGAGCAATCAGTTCGCAGCCACGATCGATATTGCCGGTCGCATCCTTGATGCCGACAATGTTCGGGATCTGCGCCAGCCGCAGCGTCGTCTCGTTCGACAGGTCCGCCACCGTGCGCCCGGGCACGTTGTAGAGGATGACCGGAATATCGACGGCTTCGGCAATCGTCTTGAAATGACGGTACAGGCCTTCCTGCGTCGGCTTGTTGTAGTACGGCACGACTGACAGCGTCGCATCGGCGCCGATGGCCTTGGCAAATTCAGCCATCTCGATCGCTTCCGACGTCGAATTGGCACCGGTTCCGGCAATCACCGGAATGCGCCCGGCGGTCTGCTCGACGACAACCTTGATCAGTTCGTGATGTTCATCGACATTCACGGTCGGCGACTCGCCCGTCGTTCCCACGACGACGATGGCATCAGTCCCTTCCTGAACGTGAAAATCGACCAGTTTGCGCAGGCCGGGCAGATCGAGACTTCCGTCCTCGTGCATCGGCGTGATAAGCGCAACAATAGATCCCGTAATAGTAGTCATGGCATGGCACCTGGAGATTGAAGGGAGAATTCTAACCGAAGGCAGGCTAAGCGGGGAGGTTCTGATTCAGGCAAAGGTCATGGCCGACCGAGAGCATCCCCTCGGCATGAAAACGCAAACGGAGCATTCTCGCTGACAGCGTTTCCAAAAAAAGCCGGGGATCGCTCGCATTCCACCACGACAAGCACAGCCGGCGCGCCCGGCTCAGGTAAAATCCGGAACAATGCGCGTCAATCGGGGCAAAGCCCCCTGAACCCGCCCCCCTACCCTTCCCGGAGCCTTGCCACTTGAGACTTTCATCCGGTCGCATTCTTGCCAGCCTGTTGGTTCTGCTGAGCCCGTTTTCCATCGCCGCAGAAAAGATCAAATCGCCGCCCTTCAGCACCCAGCCGCAAGTGCGTGAATTCATCGCCGAAATGCGCGACCAGCACGGCTTCGACAGCGCCGTGCTGACGCGGCAGTTCGGCGCCGTCCGCAGCAACGCCAGCGTTCTCAAGGCCATCCGTCCGGCCGCCGCGCCGGAACAACAGCGGTCCTGGCCGCGTTACCGCGACCGTTTCGTCAATGAACGCCGGATCCAGCGCGGTCTCCAGTTCTGGCAGGAAAACCAGGCCGAAATCGCCCGTGCCGAAGCACTGTACGGCGTTCCCGGCGCGATCATCGTTGCGATCATCGGAGTTGAAACCGAATACGGTCGCAACATGGGCAAATTCAGGATTCTCGAAGCCCTGGCGACGCTCGCGTTCGACTACCCGGCCCGCGCCCCCTTCTTCCGCAACGAACTTGAGCAGTTCCTGCTGCTCGCCCGAGAAAACGCCAGCGACCCGCTCTCCTACCAGGGATCTTATGCCGGCGCCATGGGGATTCCGCAATTCATGCCGAGCAGCCAGCGCCGCTACGCGGTGGACTTCGACGGCGACACCCGGATCGACCTCAGCCGCAGTCCGACCGATGCGATCGGCAGCGTTGCCCGCTTCCTCCAGTTGCACGGATGGACGCCGAATGCGCCGATCGCACTGCCGGCGGAGGTTGCCGGCGATCCGGGAGCCTGGATCGCGGCCGGCATCAAGCCGTCTGCCCCCTTGCGCGCAATGCTCGATCAAGGCATCGCGGTGCAACACACCGACGCAGGCCTGGACGAACAGCCGGCGGCACTGATCGACCTCGTCGCCCCCGACCAGCCAACGGAGTACTGGGTCGGTTTCGACAACTTCTATGTGATCACCCGGTACAACCGCTCAAGCTTCTACGCCATGGCGGTTTTCCAGCTTGCCGAGGCCTTGCGCGAAAACCGGGCGGAAAGCACTCCCTTGCAGACAGCGCCTTCCTACCGTAACTGAAAGAGATATTCCCCGCCCTCGACGTGCCCGGCCGACAGGACCGCCCCATATTGCGGTTCCTGCGAGTAGTCCTTGGTGACGGTACCGCGAACAAGGCGCCAGACATCGTGGCCGGCCGTCGTTGTTCTGATTTCATTCAGCGTCTTGATGAGACTCCAGGCGAAAATGGAATGACCTTCCTTGCCTTCGTCCGAGACGGGTTCGTCGCCACCCGACGAGAAAACGACAACGGAACGTCGCTTCAGCACTTCTTCCGTTGCCAGTCCGCCTTTGCCCGTGATTTTTTGCTCGCGCGTCAGCGACCCGGAAAAGCAGCTGTCTGAAATCAAAATGAGCTGGCGCGCCGGAATGGCCGACAACAGCTTGGAAATGTCGGCATTGGAAATCCAGTTGGTGGCGGTCTTTACCGAGCCATCGACAGGAATCCAGAACCCCATGTTGATGTCTTCCATCAGATAACCGTGGCCGGCGTAGAACAGCAGGACACTGTCGTCGGAGCGGGCTTCCCCGGCAATGCCATTGACGCTTTCGATGATGCCGGCCTTGGATGCATTCCTGACGATGCGCACATCATAGCCAAAGCGCGTGCGCAGGGCCGAGGCGATCACCTCGACGTCGGCAATCGGTGTTTCCAGCTCGGGGATCGGCGGCTTGTAGTCGTTGTTGCCGAACAGCAAGGCGATGCGACGAGACGCAACCGGCGTGAGCGGCAACGCAGGAGGTGCGGACTTCGCCGCTGTCGACGCGGAAGTGTCGGCTAACGAGCTCTGAGCGACGGGGGCCTGCGCAACGGGTGCCTGCGCAACGGGTGCCTGCGCAACGGGTGCCTGCGCAACGGGTGCCGATACAACAGGTGCCACTGCGACGGACGCCTGTTCGGCGGGCGGTTGCGGGACGGTCGGACGCGCCAGACACAGCGTTTCCTTCGGCAACTGTCCGGGTTCGCACTCCGGCACATCGGCAGCTGCCGGGTTCTTGCGAAGCTCTTCCAGTGCCTCGCGATAAAGGAGCGTTCTGGCCTGATGACGCTGCATCTGGACAGCCTGGAACTGGGCCACGCCGGGCAAACCGCCGACAAAGGCCGGGGGGCGGAATTGCGCGCCGGCATCACCTGCGAACAGCGCAACCGCAAACCATGCAACGTATTTGGCATTCATGGCGACTCCCTCAGAATTGTGAGCCAGTCCGCGCTCCAGCAACACTCATGATCATAGTCCTTCACAACGTGCATCGCCCCCCCTTTCCTTTCGGCAAAGGGCTGGACGACCGCCGGCGGAACGATATCGTCATTGCTTCCGACCCAATAGGAGGCTGCTCGAAGCTGGCCCGGTTCATGCCCCGGATCGATGGCTCCGGGCAGCGGCGTCAGACCATGCCGCTCGACCCAGGCCGCCAGCGACAAGGGCGAAGCCAAGGCAATCAGCGACAGCACATCGGCACGGCGCATGGCGAGAACGGCAGCGATATTGCCCCCCCCGGAATACCCGACCAGGCGCAGTGACCGCGCCGAAAACCGGGCTTTCAGTCCGGAGATGGCCTGGTCGTACGCCTCGATGACCTCGGGATCGAAGCGTTTATCGACCCAGTAAGCGCTGGAACAACGCGCCAACGCCGCCGCATCCAGATACTGGCAAGGACGTCCGAGATACGCGACGGCCGGCGACGGGTCGATCGCGGCGAGCGCCAGTGCAAGCGGCCGGCGCGGCGTTGGATCGCGCGGCGGATGATAGGGCGAGGACCAGGCAGCGCCGTCACCTTCGATATAAACGGTGAGCACTGCCTCGCCCGCTTCAATGCCGCCGCCCTCGACCGACGCCGCGCGACGCAAAAAAGCGGTCAGTTCAAAAGAACCGGCGGTCAGGATACTTTCGCGAAACCCTCTGGCTTCCGCCCAGGCACGCACGGATTCGCGTGTGCCGCCGAAATCAAGCGGCGACGCGCAGGCGGCGAGCAGGCCGAGCACCGCGATCCGAACCGCAAAGCGCGCAACCGAGGCCGCGGCGATCATCATGGCCAGCCGCAAAACTTGCCCGATGCATGCCGGGCAAGGAGAATGGTCGGACAGCAAACGGCGACGATGGCGGACATGGGCAAGAAAAACAAACAGGCAGGGACGGGCCGGGATCAAATCCATCATAGCAGGCGTCAGCAGGCGTCGGATGATCTCGCGTTCCAGCACGCCGTCCGCTGCCATGAGATGGGCTTGCTCGATGCGGCAGAGCAACTTTACCGAAGCATCCTGAAAGCGCAACCGAATCATCCGGACACCCTGCTATTGCTCGGTTTCCTGCAGGTGGGCGCGGGACGATACGCCGAAGCGCTGGACACAACCCGTCGTGCCGTCGCTACAAATCCGCGACACCCTGTGGCGCATTTCAATCAAGGCCTGGCATTGCTCGGCGCGGGCCGGAACGATCAGGCGATTGCCTGCTTTGAACGTGCCATCGCCTTGAAACCGGACTACGCAGAAGCCCACAGCAACCTGGGCCTTGCCCGTCAGAACCTCGGCGATCACACGGGCGCCGTCGCCTGTTTCGATCGCGCCATCGCCTGTTCGCCGAACTTCGACGCGGCCTTCAGCAACCGCGGCATCTCGCTGCAAAAGCTTGGGCGCCATGACGAAGCCATCGCCAGCTTCGATCAGGCACTGTCGATCAATCCGGTCAATGGCGTTGCTTTCAACAACAGAGGCATTTCGCTGCTTGCGCTCTGCCGATACGAGGCAGCACTGAACGATTTTCAACGCGCAATCGAACTGGATGCGGATTATGCCGAGGCGCTCGGCAATTGCGGGCTGGCGCTGCAGTATCTCGAACGCAACGAGGAAGCGGTGGCAAGTTTTGACCGGGCTCTGGCGCTGAATCCGGACAACAGCCCGGCGTACAGCCATCGGGCCATATCGCTCCTGCGGCTCGGGCGCCCGGACGAGGCCGTCGACAGCCTTAACCGGGCACTCGGCGCCGCGCCGGCGTCGGTCGATATACTGAACAACCGCGGCATTGTTCTCCAGCACCTTGGTCGTCTCGATGAGGCGATGGCGTGTTTCCATCAGGCGCTGTCGCTCGATCCGCGCCGGAGCAAGACGCTGAACAATCTCGGCAATGTCCGGCGCGACCTGAACCAGAGCGAGGCGGCGCTGGACTGTTACGCACAGGCGTTGGCGACCGACGGGACTGATGCGACGATCCATCTCAATGCCGCGCTCTGCCACCTCCTGCTCGGCGACTTCAAGCACGGCTGGCCGGCTTTCGAATGGCGCTGGGAGACCGAAACATACCGCACGGCACGACGCGACTTTGCCGTCCCTCGCTGGCTCGGCGACGGAGATCTGACAGGACGAAGGATTCTCCTGCACGCCGAACAGGGCTTCGGCGACACGATCCAGTTCTGCCGCTACGCGCGACAGGTCAGCGACCGGGGGGCGACCGTCCTGCTCGAGGTTCAAGCCCCGCTGAAGTCGCTGATGTTCACGCTGGATGGCACCAGCCAGGTTCTGGCCAAAGGCGAGGCCCTGCCCGAATTTGACTGTCACTGTCCGTTGATGAGCCTGCCACTGGCATTCGCTACCGACCTGGCGACGATCCCGGCCTCGGACCGCTATCTGTCGAGCGACCCGGAACGCCTGGCTGCCTGGCAGCACCGGTTGCGCCCCGCGGAAAGGAAGCTCAGGGTCGGAATCGCCTGGTCCGGCAATCCGGGATTCGCCAACGACCGCAACCGTTCGATTCCGCTGGCGAAGTTCGCCCGGTTGTTTTCCGCGCCGGCCCGGTTCTTCAGTTTGCAGCCGACCTTGCGGCCCGCGGAACAGGAGATTGTGGCGACCTGCAGCAACGTGATGCACTTCGACGGTCTACTGCGCGACTTTTCCGATACCGCAGCGCTAATCGACGCCATGGATCTGGTGATCGCTGTCGATACCGCCGTGGCCCATCTTGCCGGCGCACTCGGCAAACCGGTCTGGGTGCTGTTGCCCTTCAACAACGACTGGCGCTGGCAGCTTGGGCGAGAGGATTGCCCATGGTACCCATCGGTCAGACTGATCAGACAAGCCGGGCCAGGCGGATGGGACGAGACACTCGAGCGCGCCGCCGCTGCGCTCGCGGCACTGTCGTCAGTGGGGCCACTTAACCCGATCGAATAAGGCATCGAAGGATGCTGGGCGGCAGATAGAACTACTTGCCGAAGCCATTCACGTTCCGGCCTTCGCCAGAGAGCGCACGGACTTCCACTGGCACCGGCGCACCGGCACAGAATGCATGTAAAAGTGCTGAGCGCTTTCTCCCGGCCTGGAAAGAAAAGGGCCGCGCAGATGCGCGGCCCGGCTGCCTTTGATGATCTCTCGATCAGAAGCGGTAATTGATGTTCGCCATGATGGTGTCGCGCTTGGAATGGCTCCGCCCCATTTCCGTGTTGAAGACGATACCACCGGTCAGGTTGTTCTTGGTCGAGATCAGGTTGACGCCGACGGTGGCGAGCCACGCGGTCTTGCCAAGGTCGGCAGTGGGATCCGTCGCACCGCCAAGATTGGAGACCGACCGGCTGTCACTCACATAGGACGCCCCGACAAACGGCAGGAGCCCGTTCATCCAGTAACCGACCTGGGCACCAAGACGCCATTGATTGATCTTGTTCTTTGTGGCGGTGTTCGCATTCGTCGTCCCGGCGGTCTTGGTGTCGCCGTATTTTTCCTCGCCGTGCAGGTAACTCAGTTTGCCGGAATATTGCAGGTCACCGACCCAGCGGACGTAATTCAGGTTAGTGCCGTAAAAGAGGCGGGTTGAATCACTGGTGACACTGCTGGCCGAATCGAGGGTTCCTTTGCCCCATCCGGCGATGGCGTCGAGCGAAAACTCCTTGTTGATCAGCCAACTCGCATAGGGCGCAAGGGTGTAGCCGCTGGACGTGTAGTTGCTGTTGGCGCCGCGGTCGCCGGTACCGCGGTCAAAGGCCGCCGAAACACCGGCGCTGATCGTCTGCGTCAGCGCGTAGTCGGCGCCGAATGTAGCCGTCGTGGCCTTGGCATTGAAGCGATTGGCGCCCGATGAATATTTGTTGCTGTCGTCCGAAATGTTGCCCCAGACATTGACCTTGTTGCCCATGGCCCCCGCCGCCATGCCGTAGCTCTGGCCACTGCCCGCCATCGTCACCGGACCGCCGGTCGACAAGACCCGGGCGCTGATGGCGTTCGAAATCGTCAACATCTGACTGATCGTCGTGGTCGTGATCAACTGGGTCGCCGCTGCGTTATTCACGGGTTGGCTGCTGCTCGACAAGGACGAGGACTGCGCTGCGGCCATGTCACTTAGCGCAACGATGACCAATCCTGTAGTGGCAATGATGTATGGTTTTCTGTTCCGAATCGTCATGGCGCCCCTCCGTTATGAGTATTGGATAATGCATGTCGCATCAAAAAATGCCGCTGGGCTTGTAACAGTTTGTAAGACTACTGCCGTTTCCCGCTATCTTTCAAGTTCTTTAATGCTTTCTGATAGAGCGAAACAATGATTAGGGCCTCCTGATCGCCACGGCGTGTTTCGCGCAATTCGGCGAGTACCTGTTCAACCCGGTCGATTTCCCGCAACTCGAACAGCGCGGAGAGCAAGTAGAGTTCAGGGTTCAGATCACCACGCACGGCCTCCATGCGCATGCGGCGATAGGTTTCCTCAACCTTCTCAAGCGAATTTCCCATGTCCAGGCCACGTTGCCGCACAGCTCTCAGGTCGGACGGCGTCCGCGCAATCTGCCGGACGACGGCGACCGCAAGCGTGGCGGTTTCCGGCACAGGAAGCCCGCTCCCCAGTCCCTGGGTCTCGCGGATGTCGACTTTTCCACTACCGCGCCAGGTCTCCTGACGCCCGTTGGCAAGAAACAGAAGCCGGACGAGTGCGCCTCCCTGAAGACGAAGGGACTCGTCGGACCTGATTCGGGCAAAAGGCTGCAACGGCGTCACGCCCTGCGATGTAACGACATCGACGCCGCCATGAACTGCCGTGACGATTGCCGCTGTGCTGGATTCCAGGGTTTGGGACTCGGCTCGAACCGGCTGCACGGCGACAATAGACAGCGCCCAGACCCACACGATTGCCGAGCAAGCACCGCGTCGTCCTGCACGAAAGCGGTAGGACCATGAAGACAGGTTCATTGGCGGATCTCCGAAATACCGCTACCGTAACCAATCGCCGCTTGTGACGGGATTATCAGCGGCCGGCGCGCGGCCGGCGCGCGCCCCAACGTCTTCGTTATGGACCAGACAAGCAGTACGGTCAAGCAATTTCATGCATCCGGTCGCATGCCGGACGCCACACCAAACCGGATTCAATCCTGATATTTCGGGACTTCCATGCGTGACAAGGAAGCGATCAGGTCGGAGAAAATCTCGCCCTGGATAATCACGTGCGCATGAACCCTTTGCGCCGCCAGATCGCCGTCGCCGGCGACAATCGCGTCGATGATGCCGAGATGTTCGTCACGCGAACTCTTCAGCCGCCCGCGACTGCGCAGTTGCAGGCGGCGATACGCACCAAGCCGCCGATGCATCGCCGACGTTTCCTCGCAAAGAAAACTGTTGTGGCTCGCCTGATAGATCGCCATGTGGAAGCGTTCGTTGTCGTGATAGTAAGCGTCAACATCGCCGGCTTCGTAGGCCTTCTCGCAAGCCGCCTGCGCCGCCTGTATCTGCCGTAGATCTGCCTCCGTATGGCGCCGCGCCGCCAGTCGGACGCTCATCGCTTCAAGTCCGGCCATCACTTCGAACATCTCGTAGAGCCGCTTGGGCGACGCCTCGGCGACGATCGCGCCACGCCGCGGACGGATATCGACGAGGCCGGCCGACGCAAGTTGAATCAGAGCCTCACGTACCGGCGTACGCGACACCGAGAACTCAGTCGCCAATTCGGTCTCGTCCAGGCGCAATCCTGGGCGGTATTGACCGGTAACGATCCGTTCCTCGAGTTTTTCTTTCAACTGCTCCGAAATTTTCGACTGGTTTTTATTCGTGCGCATGGTTTGAATATACCGCAGAGCAACAGATTTTTATCAATGACGCTTGACTTTGCATTCAAGAATAAAATAAATTGTATACAACAAAGCATTAAACGTACACATTTAATCGGTTCCGCACTACCAAAGTCGAAGGCGTTGTCGTCAGACCGCTTCGATCTCATTCACTTAAAAGGAAAGACGATGAAAGCACTGGAAGGACTCAAGGTTCTCGATCTCACCCGCGTTCTCGCGGGCCCGTACTGCGCGATGATGCTGGCCGATTTCGGCGCCAACGTGATCAAGATCGAGCCGCCCGGCGTCGGCGACGACTCGCGCGCCTTCGGTCCGTTCGTCGGCAAGGAAAGCGCCTACTTCATGAGCCTGAACCGGAACAAGCGCTCGATCACGCTGAATTTCAAGCGCGCCGAGGAAGTCGAACTGTTCCGCGAAATGGTCAAGCAGGCCGACGTCGTGCTTGAGAACTATCGTCCCGGCACCATGGAAAAATTCGGTCTCGGCTATGACGAACTCAAGAAGATCAACCCGAAGATCATCTACGCTGCCTGCTCGGGCTTCGGCCACAGCGGCCCCTACATGCTCAAGCCGGCCTATGACATCATCGTTCAGGCAATGGGTGGCATCATGAGCATCACCGGCCCCGAAGGCGGAGAGCCGACCCGCGTCGGCGCCTCCGTCGGCGACATCATCGCCGGCATGTTCACGGCCTACGGCGTCATGGTGGCTTTGTTCCACCGTCAGCGCACCGGCGAAGGCCAGAAGGTCGATGTCGGCATGCTCGACTGCCAGCTCGCCGTCCTGGAAAACGCGATCTCCCGCTACACCACTTCCGGCGTCGTCCCCGGACCGCTCGGCAACCGCCACCCCTCGATCACGCCGTTCGCCTCTTTCACCGCAAAGGACGGCCACATCATCGTCGGTGCGGGCAACGACCGGCTCTGGGAAAAACTCTGCAACATCCTCGGCCATCCGGAATTGATCAAGGATCCGCGCTTCGACAACAACGGCAACCGCACGACACACGCCGTCGAACTGCAACAGATCCTCAACGACGTTTTCTCGGCCAAGACCATCGCCGAATGGCTTGAACTGCTCGAGAAGGCCGAGTTGCCCTGCGCTCCGATCAATACTGTCGACAAGATCATCAATGATCCGCACATCAAGGCGCGCGAGATGATGGTCGAACTCGAGCACCCGGTCGCCGGACACCTCAAGATGGCCGGCGTGCCGGTCAAGATGTCGGCCACCCCCGGCGCCGTCGAAACCGCTGCGCCGCTGCTCGGTCAGCATACCGCGGAAATCCTGCAGGAACTCTTTGGCTGGGACGAAGCAAAGACCCGCCAGTTCTTCGAACGCGGCTAAAGCGCAAGCAAGCGGACGCCTCCTTCGCCCCCGGCCGAGGAGGCGTTTTTTTGCGACGAGCAAAAATAGTCAAAAAATGCTTAAAAAGTTGTGGTGTAAGGGCCGTATCTGGTACTAAAGTAACGCCCGTGACGCAGTACGTCGCCGGGAACAAGAAAAGACACCCCCGACGATCGTGCTTCAGCTATCCATGTAGTCCGGATTTGAGTGTTTTTCAGCAACGCTTTTTAATCACAGGGAGTGTCGTATGGATATATCGCTTGTCGCAATCATGTCTATCGTTGCGCTGCTGATCGTCGTGATCATCAGTTGCGTCAATGAAGACCTCAACGTCGGGTTCCTCGCCATTGGTTTTGCCGTCATCGTCGCCGGCGTATGGGGGGGCACTTCCGGCGCAAAAGTACTCAGCTACTTCCCAACCAGCCTGTTCATGATCCTCGTCGGCGTTACATTCCTCTTCGGCATGGCGCAGACGAACGGAACCATGGAGAAGCTAACGGCCTACGCCGTGCGGGCAACCGGCGGCAACGTCGCGCTGATGCCGCTCGTCGTTTTCCTGCTGACGACCATCGTCACGACGATCGGCCCGGGCAACATTGCCGGTACCGCGCTGATGGCGCCGGTCGCGATGGCGATTGCCACCCGTGTCGGCATCCCGGCCTTCCTGATGACGCTGATCGTCGTCGGCGCCGCCAACGGTGCCGCGCTGTCGCCCTTCGCACCCACCGGCATCATCTCCAACGGCATCATCGCCAAGATGGCCGGCGGCCTCGGCATCGCGCCGGATGCACTGAACGGCCTCGCCTGGAAGATCCACTTCAACTCCGAAGTGGCGCAGGGCTTCGCCAACATCGGCGGATTCTTCCTGATGGGCGGCTGGGCCTGGATTGCCCAGCAAAAGGGCGGGAAGCTGAGCGTTGACGAACTGGCGCCGAAACCCGAGCCGTTTACCAACCATCAACTGTTGACGCTGGCAATGGTCGCCGTGCTGATCATCATGGTCATCCTGCCCGGCCTCGGCCCCTTGAAGCCCTTCTTCAAGGAAAACGCCTGGCTCGCCAACATGATCTCCAACGTCGGCACCGTCGCCTTCGTTCTGTCCTGCGTCCTGATGCTCACCGGCTCCGGCGACAGCAAGGCAGCGGTCAAGGTCATCCCCTGGGGCGTGATCATGATGGTCTGCGGCGTCACCGTGCTGATCGAAGTCATGGACAAGGCCGGCGGCCTCAACGCGCTGGTTTCGATGATGGCAGCCATCTCGAACCCGACCACGATCAACGGCACCCTCGGCTTCGTCACCGGCATCATCTCGGCCTACTCGAGTTCCTCGGGCGTCGTCATGCCGATGTTCCTGCCGATGGTTCCGGGCCTCGTCAAGGAACTGGGCGGCGGCGATCCGATCGCGATGATCTCGTCGATCAACATCGGTGCCCACCTGGTCGACACCTCGCCGCTCTCGACGCTCGGCGCGCTTTGTATCGCCTGTGCCGGCGACCACGAGGACAAGGCGAAGCTGTTCCGCAAGCTGCTGATCTGGGGCCTGTCGATGTCTGTCGTCGGCGCCGCGATCTGCTACGTCTTCTTCGGACTGCTCGGTTTGTAATCCAGCCCGCGCAACCGGCAGATCCCTCGGGACTGCCGGTAACCAGAAACACCAAGCCCGCCAGTTGGCGGGCTTGTTTTTTGGCTTTCCGCCACGGCGGCGGAGCGATCGAATCAGAGCAGAGTATCGCGATTGACACCGCCACGCTTGATCGCCCGGCGCAACTGGTCGAGCGCCTCGATCTGGATCTGGCGGACGCGTTCGCGCGTGAGATCAAGATCGGCGGCGATCTCCTCCAGCGTGCTGATATCGGCGCCGCCCAATCCGTAACGCCGCTCAAGCACGCGCCGCTGTTTCTCGGGCAGCTGCTCGACCCACTCTCCGATCAGCCCTTCCACTTCACTCGACTGCAGCAAGGTTTCGGGATCCAGCGCATTATCGTCAGGAATGGCATCGGCGATCGTGTGGTTGGGGTCGATCTCTAGCGGCGCATCAAGCGACGCAATATGCTCGTTAAGGGCCATCGCCCGCCGCACCTCGTCGGCCGACCGGTCGATCAGGTGAGCGATGTGCTCGACGCTGATTTCGCGTCCGTTGGCCATTTCGAGATGGCGGATCGCACGCAGGATCAGGTTGATTTCCTTGACCACGTGGACTGGCAGGCGGATCGTTCGCGACTGGTTCATGATCGCCCGTTCGATGCTTTGCCGGATCCACCAGGTCGCATAGGTGGAAAAACGGAACCCGCGTTCGGGATCAAATTTCTCGATCGCGTGAATCAGGCCAAGATTACCTTCCTCGATCAGGTCGAGCAGGGGAATGCCGCGATTCAGATAGTGTTTGGCGATATTGACGACGAGCCTCAGATTGTGCTCGATCATCTTCTGCCGCGCGACGAAGTCCCCCCGCTTGGCGAGGCATGCCCAGTCGTATTCCTCCTTGGGCGAGAACAGCGGCTTGGCACCGATCTCGTTCAGATAGTGCTGCGTGACATCGTTGAGCAGTTCGTATTCCGGCGAGGCCGCAGTCGCCTCCGCCTCTTCCGCCGATTCATCGACCGACTCGCCCGGAAAGGCGTCGTCGGATGTCGGCTCGCCGTCGGGGAGCTCGGCTTCGACAAACCCCGATTCGCTGTCGTCGCGCATGCTTATCGCGCCGGCAGATACTTGAGCGGATCGACCGGTTTTCCGAGGCGGCGAACCTCAAAGTGCAGTTTCACCTGATCGGCGTCGGAATTCCCCATTTCCGCAATCTTCTGTCCCTTGGTCACGCTCTGCCCCTCCTTGACGAGAATGGTTTGGTTATGTGCGTAAGCAGAAAGATAGGTGTTGTTATGCTTGAGGATGACGAGTTTTCCATAGCCGCGCAGCCCGGTTCCGCTGTAGACGACCCGTCCGTCAGACGCAGCAAGTACGGGATCGCCGGCCTTTCCGGCAATATCGACGCCCTTGCCGCCATTTTCGCTGTAGGTGCCGATGGTCTTTCCGTTCGCCGGCCAGATCCACGCCACTTCGTCGCCGCCCACCTCGGGCGCTTTTGTTTCGGCCGGTTTCTCGCCGGCAGCCGGCGCCGGCGCCGGCGCGGCCTCCGGTTTCGCACTGGGCTGGCCCTGCGCCTCGGCCAAGGCACGATCCGAGTACGGCTCCTTGCCGGCGCGCGGTTCGCGCTTGAGCATGTCGGTATTGCCGGAGGCGGCAAGCGGACGCTTCTCGACCAGCGGCTCAACCGTGATCGGCTGCGCCATGACGACCGGCGAGGTCACCGCAGTCGCCGTGGCCGCTCCACTGCCCTGCGGCCGGACTTTCAGCGTGCGCCCGACGGCGATGTGATTGGGATTCTCGATGGAATTCAGCGCGATCAGTTCGCGATAATCCATGCCGTGTTCGCGGGCGATGCTGTACAGCGTGTCGCCGCCCTTGACGACATAGGTATCCCTCACCTTCGCGGCCTCCGGTGCCGCTACGGGCATGCCTTCGCGACCAACGACCGGCGCGGGCGTATTGCTGGCGCAACCGGCCAATGCCAGGGCGAATGCGATGCCAAAACCAATACCTGCTCTTGGTCCCATTGAAAATCTCTTCTTCATTCGAGTCCTGATAATAACGGCACGAAACGCACACTATTGAGACGGCTTTCGACGATACCTTCCGGCCGGTGCTCGAACAGCGACAAGGTCTGCTCGCCCGTCCCCACCGGAACCAGCATCCTGCCGCCCGGCGCGAGTTGTTGCAACAGTCCCTGCGGCACGCTGGCGGCAGCCGCCGCGACAATGATCGAATCGAAAGGCGCCGCCTCGGGCAGGCCGAAATGGCCATCCGCATGTTTGAGCCGGACGCGGAATTCCTGAATCGTGCGCAAGTTGAGCTTGGCCCGGGCAAGCAGCGGCTCGATGCGTTCGACGGCATAGACCTCGGGGGTGAGCTGCGCCAGCACCGCGGCCTGATAGCCGGAACCGGCGCCGATTTCGAGCGTCTTGCCAAGCGCGCGACCGGCGAGCAGGATCTCGATCATGCGCGCGACGATGAAGGGCTGCGAGATCGTTTGCGAAAACCCGAGCGGTAGCGCCGAATCCTCATAGGCACGCGAGGCCAGCGCCTCCTCGACAAAAACATGGCGAGGTACGGCGGCGATGGCCGCCAGCACGCGCTCGTCACGAATACCTTCGGTGCGCAGGCGCTCGATCATCCTCGCCCGCGTCCGCTGCGAGGTCATGCCGAGGCCGGTGTGCGCGCGTGTCATTTCGCCAGCAGGCGCCGGATGGAGGGCAACTGCGCCGAATGCGTGAGATCGACCTGCAGCGGCGTCACCGAGATCTGATGATGCGCGACCGCATGAAAATCGGTTCCCTCGCCGGCGTCCTGCGCCTCGCCGGCAGCGCCAACCCAATACACCGTCTCGTGGCGCGGCGTCACCGCACGCACCACCGGCTCCGCCTTGTGCCGCTTGCCGAGACGCGTCACCACGGTGCCCTGCAGCATTTCCCAGGGCTCGTCCGGCACATTTACGTTAAGCAGCACCGGTTCACAGTTCTTGTCTTCAAGCGTCCGCGCCTGCAGGCGCTGAACGAGATCCAGCGCAACCCGGGCAGCGCTGTCGAAATGACGCCCAACCTTGCTGCACAGGGAGACGGCGATGGAGGGAACGCCGAGCAGGAAACCTTCGGTGGCAGCGGCAACGGTACCCGAGTAAAGCGTGTCGTCGCCCATGTTGGCGCCGAGGTTGATGCCGGCCACCACCATGTCGGGCAACTGGTCGAGCATGCCGCTCACCGCCAGGTGCACGCAATCGGTCGGTGTGCCATTGACATAGTAGAAGCCGTTGGCGGCGCGCCGCAGCGAAAGCGGCCGGTCGAGCGTCAGCGAATTGCTCGCGCCGCTGCGGTCACACTCCGGGGCCACCACGGTGACTTCCGCAATCTGCGACAGCGTTTTCGCCAGACAGTCGATTCCAGGAGAAAAATAGCCATCGTCATTGCTGAGGAGTATGCGCATGTCGCCCGAAAGTCTCAAAAAAACAAACGAAAAAAACCGGCCCCTTGCCGGCTGGATCGAAAGTGACCGGACGTCAACCGCCGCGCGATACGCACACCGAATAGCCGAACGGCCACAACAGCCCGATTATACGGGCATTCGACACCTGCTGCGAAGCCCCCGCGCCGCGAACCCCGGCGTTGCCGGGCGCATAAAAGAAATCCCCCCGGAATGTTTCCCGGGGGGATTGTCTGGCACAAGTGCGCCGCCAGCCGGCGGCGCCGCTGCAGGCTTACTTGACGTCGCGGACGGCGTCGATGGCCTTGATCACGTCTTCACCGCCGAACTTGTCGGTGAAGGTCTTGCGGCCCGCCTTCGTCGCTTCCAGGAACGGCGCCGGATCAACTTTCTCCACCACCGAAACGTTCAGCTTCTTCAGGTCCGCAACGATCTTCGCGATGTTGTCGTTGTTCAGCTTGCGCTGGTACGCGCCCGCTTCACGCGCCGCTTCGACGATCGCCTTCTGATTCGCCGGCGACAACGATTCAAACTTCTGCTTGTTCATCACCACCACCAGCGCGCTGTACGCGTGGTACGTCAGCGACAGGTGCTTCTGCACTTCGTACAGCTTCGCCGACCACAGCACCCCGATCGGGTGTTCCTGCGCGTCCACCGTCTTCATTTCCAGCGCCGTGTACAGTTCCGCCAAAGGCATCGGCACCGGGTTCGCGCCCAAGAGCTTGAACGCTTCGATGTGCGCCGGGCTGCCCGTCGTCCGCATCTTCAGCCCCTTCACGTCCGCCGGTACGTTGATCGGGTGCTTCGAGTTGCTCATCTGACGCCAGCCGTTGTCCCAGTACGCCAGACCCTTCATGTTGAATTCGGCCAGCTTGTCCAGCATGTCCTGGCCCGGCTTGCCGTCCAGCGCGCGGTACGCGTGCGCCGTGTCCTTGAACATGAACGGGATGTCGAAGATCCCCATCAGCGGCACCAGCCCGCTGAAGTTGCCCGAACCCGAGACGATGATGTCGATCGTCCCGCCACGCACGCCGCTGATCGCCGCGTCAAACTTGCCCAGCGAGCTGTCCGGGTACACTTTCAGTTCCAGCGCGCCTTTCGTCTTCGCTTTCAGCAGTTCGCTGAATTTCTCGCCACCCTGGAATTGCGTGTCCGAGCGCGGCGCTTCCGATGCAAAGCGCAGCGTTTCCGCTTGCGCCGCCGCGAACATCCCCGCCAGCGCCCCGGCCATCAGCAACGTTTTGAACATGCCCTTGATTTTCATTCCGTTTCTCCTCGTTTGATTGAACTACAACAGAACTCTTTTTACTTTGCTCAGTAGAACCACCGCGCCGGGATCGTCACCAGTTGCGGGAACGCCACCAGCAGGAACATCACCAGCGTTTCCGCCACCAGGAACGGGAACATCCCCTTGATCACCGTGTCCAGATTCACCCGCGCCACGCTCGAGACAACGTTCAGGACCGTCCCTACCGGCGGTGTGATCAGCCCGATCGCGTTGTTCATCATGAACATGATGCCAAAGTAGTACGGGTCGATTCCCGCCGCTTTCACCAGCGGCATCAGCACCGGCGTCAGGATCAGTACCGTCGGCGCCAGGTCCAGTGCCGTCCCCACCGCAAAGACCAGGATCATCAGGATGACCATCAGCAGCAGCCGGTTGTCCATGAACGGCGCCATCATCTCCGTCACTTGCGCCGGAATGTCCGCGATCGTGATCAGCCATGCCGATACCATCGACGCCGCCACGATCAGCATGATCGAGCTCGCCGTCTTCGCCGAGGCCAGCAGGATCTTCGGCAGGTCCGACAGTTTCATGCCGCGGTAGATGAACAGGCTGACGATCAGCGCCACCACCGCCGCCACCACCGCCGCTTCCGTCGGCGTGAACATCCCGCTCTTCATCCCGCCAATGATGATGAACGGCAGGAGCAGCGCCCAGATCGCTTCGCGCAGCGAGGTCCACAGCACTTGTGCGTCAAACTTTTGCTTCGGCGCGTTGGCAAAGTCTTTCCGCGCCACGAACTTCCAGGTGATCACCAGCGACAGCGCCATGATCAGCCCCGGGAAGATCCCCGTGAAGAAGAGTTTCGTGATCGACAGTTGCGCCGCTACCCCGAACAGCACCAGCGGCATCGCCGGCGGCAGGATCGGCGCGATGCACGCCGCTCCGGCAATCAGGCCCGCCGACCGTCCGACGTTGTAGTTCGCCTTGCGCATCATCGGGATCACCACCGCCGCCAGCGCCGCGCTGTCCGCCGCCGCCGATCCCGAGATGCTCGCCAGAATCAGCGCCGCAATGATCGCGACATAGCCCAGCCCGCCTTCAATGTGCCCGACCAGTGCGTTCGCCACTTTGACGATCTGGTGCGAGATCCCCCCCTTGTTCATGATCTCGCCCGCCAGCATGAAGAACGGGATCGCCATCAGCGGGAAATTGTCCGCTCCAGAGACCAGGTTCTGCGCCAGGATCTGCACGTCGAACGAGTTCAGGTGAATCATCAGCGACACGCCGCAGACCAGCAGCGCAAACGCTACCGGCATGCCAATGAACATCGCTCCGCACAGCGATACCAAGAATACTGTTACCGTCATTTTCTTTCGCTCCGCGTCGCTTATAGCGCGTCTTCAATATCCGGACACATTTCCTGCTCGTCCATCTGCCCCGTCACCAACCGGTACAGCGAACCCAGCAGCAGGACGCCCATCCCCACGCTGCACACCAGCAGCGCCATATACACCACCCCGATCGGGATCCCCGATACCGGCGCGATGTTCGCCATGTTCAGCCCCACAATCTTGATCCCGCCGTACGTCATCAGCACGCAGCACGCCAGCGTCGTCACGTCGCTGATGAATTTGCATGCCTTCTTCCCCGCCAGCGGCAGCAGCTTCGTCACCGTGTGCACCCCAAGGTGCCCGTTGTCATACAGCATCAGCACCGATCCCAGGAATACCATCCACACAAACAGGAAGCGCGATACCTCTTCCGAGAAAATAATCCCGTAGTTGAACCCGTAGCGCAGCACCACGTTCCCGAATACCAGCAACACCATCAGCCCGAATATGCAGATCAGCAGCCATTCCAGCGTCTTCAGCAACAGCTTTGAAAACATCCCTTTACTCCCCTTTGCTTGCATTGCATCCGGCCGGATCAGCCGAACGACAGTTGAACCTTCATCTGCGACAAACGGTCCCGGGCAATCGCGAAGGCTTCGGCGATCCGCTCCATCGGCAACGTCGTCGTGATCACCGGCCGCACATCGATCCGCCTTTCGCGGATCAGCCGCGCCGCCACCGCATATTCCGGGTGGAAGCGATGCGTACCGACCAGGCGGATTTCCTTTCCGACCAGCGCATTAATCGGAATGTCGGCACTGCCCGTGACACCGACCTGGACGATGGTGCCACGCGGACGAATCACCGGAAACGCCTGCTTGAGCACACCGCCCACGCCAGTACATTCAAATACTACGTCGAAATAGCCCTTGTCGGCGGAATATTCGGCGGCGAGACGGTCCGGTTCCTGTGCCGCGTTGATGGCGACATCGGCGCCCATCTGCAGCGCCGCCTTGAGCGGTGCTCCGGAAATATCCATGGCGACGATTTCCTGCGCCCCGGCCACGCGGGCAGCACCAATCAGCAAAGCGCCGATCGGTCCCGCACCGGTCACCAGCACACGCTTGCCGAGCAGGCTGCCGGCCTGATTGACGGCATGCACACCGACCGCCAGCGGTTCGGTACAGGCCGCTTCGCCGAGCGAGACGTTGTTGCCCATCAATTCGCACTGGACTTCCTCGGCGACCAGGCGATCGCGGAAGCCGCCGTGCGTATGCGGCTTGCGCATGGCGCTGCCGAAGAACTGCATGTCGAGGCAATGCTGCGGTTCGCCCGCCAGGCAGAACTTGCAACGACCACAGGGACGGCTCGGGCTGACCGCGACGCGATCGCCGGGACGCACGCGGGTGACGCGCGCGCCGACGGCCTCGACCGTACCGGCCACTTCATGCCCCATGACGATCGGTTCGGTCACGCGGATCGTGCCAATGCCGCCTTCCCAGTAGTAGTGGATGTCCGATCCGCAGACGCCACCCGCACCGATGCGAACCAGCACCTGCGTCGGCCCGACGTCGCCGACCTCGCGAGTTTCAATGCGGACGTCTTCCTGCCCGTACAGGACACACGCGCGTGTTTCCATCGTTCGCTCCCGGAACCGGCTCAGAACGCCTGGATCTTGGCCCAGACGCCGTCATCGACCGGGATGCCGTTGGCAAGATTGGCGGCACGGATCGCCGCCGAATTCTCGCCCGGGAACAGCACGGGCTTGCCGGCATCGACCGGTACCGATCCGTGCAGGTTGTCGAGCGCTTCGTTGACCGCCGCAGCCAGATAGTCGTCGCCGGCGATGCGCGTGGCATCGATGGCGATGAACATCTGCGACAGGCCGTATTCGTCCGAACCGAGCTTGCCGACGCCGTGCGTCGAACGCCCGCCCGAGAGGACGGCAGCGACGAGGTCGAGCACGATCGACATCGCCGAGCCCTTCCAGTAGCCGATCGGCAGCACGCGCCAGGTCTTCGAAATCTCGCGCGGATCGCAGGAGAGCTGGCCCTGTTCGTCATAACCGCCGGGCACCGGCAGCAATTCGCCGCGCAAGGCCTTGTTTTCCATCTGGCCGTAGGAGAATTGCGCCATCGCGATGTCGACGACGACGTGCCCTTCGGCGCGCGGCACCGCCATGACGAACGGGTTATTGCCGATGCGCCGGTCCTTGGCGCCCCAGGCCGGCATGTTCGGCTGGGTGTTGGTCCAGCAGATGCCGACGCAGCCGGCATCAGCCGCCTGCCAGCCGTAGGTGCCGCCGCGCAGCCAGTGGTTGGTGTTGGCCAGCGCGACGCAGCCGATGCCGTGTTCGCGCGCCAGTTCGATGGCGCGGTCCATGGACAGTTTGGCGTTGACGTTGCCGAGACCGAGATTGCCGTCCCAGCGCTCGAACGCCCCCATGCTGGCAACACAGGTGGGCTTGGCCTTGAGATCGATGTAGCCCTTGTCGATGTACTCGACGACGCGGGGGAAGCGATTGACGCCGTGGGAATAGACCCCGTCGCAACTGGTTTCCGCCATCAGGCGCGCCGACAACTCGGCGCTTTCTGCATCGCAGCCCTTCTTGATGAGGACGCGCTGGAATTCGGCTTTCAATTCGTCAAACGTGATGCGTGGCATGTCTTACTAACTCCTCTCGGTTCTTGCATTCAATTCGTTGCGGCGGGATCCGGCAAATTCGCCGCGATCAATAGCCCTTCTGCGCGCGATAGCCCTTGAGCACCTCGTCGGCCACCCAGGTCGAACGCACGGCGCTTTCGACATTACCGGGGCACGGCGCGACACCATTGAGGTCGTCGACGATGCTCTGGATGAAGGGTTGCTGGACGTGGGCCGGGTTGGGAATATCCATGTCGAGCGATTGCCCCTCGGCGATCAGTTTCAGCGGCTTGTCGGAGAAGAACTCGAAGGAAATCCGCCCCTTCGAGCCGACGATCTCGACGTAGTCCTCGTCGTTGCCGCAGACATAGCACCAGGAACCGAAACCCTGTACGCCACTGGCATGGCGCCAGGTCGCCGTAACGGTGTCCTCGACGTCATAGAGTCCGCCCTGATTGCTGGCGATGCCATGCACCTCCTCAATCGCGCCGAAGAGGAAGTCGAACAGGTCGAGTTCATGAATGCCCATGTCAAGGAACTTGCCACCGCCCGACACGGCCGGGATCAGACGCCACGGCAGCGTCGCGCGCGACAGGTCCTCGGGCGCCGGGCGCTGGTGCTGGACGGCACGCACGGTGCGCACCTCTCCGATGACACCAGCATCGATCCACTGCTTGATCTGGAGAAAGCGCGGCATGGCGCGGCGATAGAAAGCGACGAACAGGCGGACGCCGCGTTGCGCGCAGACATCGACGATCTCGCGGCATTCTTCGAAACGCATGGCCATCGGCTTTTCAACATAAACGTGCTTGCCGGCCTTGGCGACCTCGAGCGCGAGCGGCTTGTGCGATGACGGCGGCGTCGCCACATAGACGGCCTGCACGGCAGGATCGGCGAGCAGTTCGGCCGTCGTGTCATAGGCCCTGGCGACGCCATGACGCTCGGCGAACGAACGCGTCATCGCCACGTCGGCACTGGTCACGGCGACCAACGCCGAATTGTTCGACTTGTAGAATCCCGGCCCGCTCTTGACCTCGGCGACCGCGCCGCAGCCGATCATCCCCCACTGGATCGTTGCCATCATCAGACTCCTTCGAGCAAAGACAGACGCACCTTGACGACCACTTTGCGGATCGCCTCGGGCGCGTCGAAGGCGCAGCCAGGACGATGCACGTCAGTGGGCATGAACACGGCGAAGCTGCCGGGTGTCATCGTCAGCGTCGATTCGTTTTCCATACCGCTATAGAACAGCAGGTCGCGCTGCGCAAGCAGGTCTTCTGCAACGGCGTTGTTGCCGGTATCGGCGGCGACGCCGATCTTCTCGCGTCCGCGCGCGAGGAATTGCACGTCAATGTACTGGCGGTGCACTTCGGCGCGCGTCTCGGCGAAGGGCTTGGTCGTCATATCAATGACTTGGACATAGATATCCTTGCCCTGGAGATCGTAGTTACCGGCCGGAAGCGCCAGGAAGTCGGTCTTGCTCAGATGCTCGACAGCTGTTTTCAGGGGGCGGGGAAGCCAGCCGAAGGCCGACTCAAAATCATTGACGTGTCCGAATATCATCGCGTTTTCCTTGAATAAAAACGTCCGCACCGGCATGCGTTTCCGCATGTGCCGTCGCGCCACGGCGGTACCCTCGAGGAGGTGAGGCACCGCCGTCGCGCGGCTTTCCCGGCACGAACAAAGCCTGCACTGATACGCCAGTTCCGTCGGATTTCCAGACCCGCGGAAGGCACAACCCGGTTGCGCCGCCGGTCCGTTAAATTCTATCTTTCGGAATTGCGTTCTGCTTGTTAGAATATAAAAGCAGGTCGGCGCTGTCAAGCCATTTGCAAGGCGTCGGCACCTCCGGCACATGTTGCCTCCGCCGGGAAACACCAGCTTGACGCCGACCGCTTTGATTTTGCGCCGGAATACGGCACGATTCCGGTTTCGACGACCCCACCCCTCGCAGGAGCCCCCTGGTGGCAAATAACGACAACGAAAGCCCGTCGGGCACGCAAAGCCTGATTCGCGGGCTGCAACTGATGGAAGAATTGAGCAACTACCCGAACGGCTGCCCGCTCGCGCGACTGGCCGAGGAGACCGGACTGAGCAAGAGCACGACCCACCGTCTCCTGCAGGGATTGCAGAGCGCCGGCTACGTCACGGCGGCCCCGACGCACGGCAGCTACCGGCTGACGACGAAATGCGTCGCGGTCGGGCAAAAGGCGCTGTCGTCGCTGAACGTCATCCACGTCGCCGCACGGCATGTAGAGGCGCTGAACCTGGATACCGGCGAGACCGTCAACCTGTCCTCGCTCGAGGACGGTCGGGCGATCATGATCTACAAGCTGGAAGCCAATCGCGGCATGATCCGCACCCGGGCCTATGTCGGACAGCATATTTCGCTGTATTGCTCGGCGATGGGCAAGCTGTTCCTGGCCCACGCCTTCAGGGGCAAGATCGACGCCTACTGGGCATCCCACCGCGACGAGATCACGACGCTGACGCGCAACACGATCACCGATCTGGCCGCCATGCACAAGGAAATCGCCGCGATCGAAAAGTGCGGCTACGCGGTCGACCGCGAGGAAAACGAGATGGGCATCTGCTGCGTCGCCGCACCGATCTTCGACGTCATGGGCAACATGCCGTACTCGGTCTCGGTGTCCTTGACGACCGCCAAGCTCAAGGAACTCGGCGAGAAAGCGATCGCCGACAAAGTCATGGCGACGGCGCGAAAGATTTCGCAGGAACTCGGCGGCTGAAGCGAACCCCGCGCCAGCCGCCGATCACGGGATCGCGCCTTATGCGCGGCCGTACTTGCTGACGGCTTCCCACAAACCGTTCAGATACACGGCACCGAGGGCGCGGTCGTAGAGGCCGTAGCCCGGCTTGCCGGTTTCGCCCCAGATCATGCGGCCGTGGTCGGGACGCCAGTAGCCGTCGAAGCCGGTGTCATAGTAGGCCTTGACGATCGCCGCCATGTCGAGCGAGCCGTCGCAGGAACGGTGCGTCGATTCGTAGAAACTGCCGTCAGCCTCGACCTTGACGTTGCGCAGGTGGCCGAAGTGGATGCGACCCTTGGCGCCGAATTCGCGCACCATCGACTCGACGCTGTTGCACAGATCGGCGCCGAGCGAACCCGAGCAGAGCGTGATGCCGTTCGACGGCGAATCGACAATGCCGATGAGACGCGCATAATCGTCGCGATTCTTCATGATGCGCGGCAGGCCGAAGATCGGCCGGGGCGGATCGTCCGGATGCATCGCCATCTTGACGCCGACTTCCTCGGCCACCGGGATGATCGCCTTGAGGAAATATTCGAGATTGGCCCACAGCTTCTTCTCGTCGACCGACTTGTATTCCTCGAGCAGCGCCTTCAGTTCCTCGGGCTTGTAACTCGCGTCCCAGCCGGGCAGCGAAATACCCTTTTCCGGATCGATCTTGGCGACTTCGGCCGCATCGAATGACAGCGTCGTCGAGCCGTCGGGCAGGACCTTGGCCATCTCGGTCCGCGTCCAGTCGAAAACCGGCATGAAGTTGTAGCAGATCACCTTGACGCCAACCGCGGCGCAGTTGCGGATGTTCTGCTGGAAGTTGGCGATCAGGCGATCGCGGCCCGGTTTGCCGAGCTTGATGTCCTCGTGCGTCGGCACGCTCTCGACCACCTCGAACTTGAGCCCGGCGCGCTCGATGCGATCACGCAGCGCCTGCAGTTTCGCGACCGGCCACACCTCACCCACCGGCACATCGTAGATGGCCGAGACAATCCCGTACATGCCGGGGATCTGACGGATATTTTCCAGAGTGACGGGATCGGATTCCCCGTACCAGCGGAACGTCATTTTCATAGCTTCACCATTTCCAGAGTCGTGTTACAAAAAAGTTCAGGGCGTTCAGACGCGGATCGGCGCCGTCGCCACGTCGGGATTCGCCGCCAGCGCAGCGAAGGCTGCGAGCAATTCCTTGCGGAAGACGGCATTGAAGGGCAGATCCTGGCCGAAGATCTTCTCCAGCCCGAGCAGGCTGTCGACGATGCCGACGGCATCGCTGGCCTGACGCGCGCGCTCGAGGATCGCCGCCGACATCGGGTCACTCAGGACGCCGTCCGGGGACTGCGCCACCTTGAGAACGAAATGCATCCAGGCCGCGATCGCCGTGGCGATGGCCGGCGACGCCAGACCCAGCGCCATGCGTTCGCGCAGCGGGGCCAGCAGCCGTTGCGGCAGCTTCTGCGAACCGTCCGAGGCGATCTGCGCCGTCTTGTGCTTGAGCGCCGGATTGCGGAAACGCCGCTTGAGCTGTTCGATATAGCCGGCCGGATCGACGCCCTTCGGCGCCTTCAGCACGTCGCGGTTCTCCCGCCAGAGGCGGTCGAGCACGTCGCAGATCAGCGCGCTGTCCATCGCTTCGGCAACCGTTTCGCGGCCGGTCAGCTGGCCGAGATAGGAGAGCGTCGAGTGCGCGCCGTTGAGGCAGCGCAGCTTCATGCTTTCCCAGCGCTCGATCTCGTCGGAGAACACCGCGCCGCCGATCGTCCAGTCCGGACGACCCATCGTGAATTTGTCCTCGATGACCCACTGCACGAACTGCTCGGTCATCACCGGCCAGGCATCCTCGGCGCCAAGCTTGGCGGCGATCTGCGCGCGGTCGGCATCGGTCGTCGCCGGCGTGATGCGGTCGACCATCGTGCACGGGAAACACACCGCGGCCTCGATCCAGGCAGCGAGATCCGCGTCGAGCTGACGCGCATAGGCGAGCACCGCGGCGCGGGCGAGCTTGCCGTTGTTCGGCAGGTTGTCGCAGCTCAGCACGGTAAACGGCAGAACGCCCGCGGCACGACGTTGACGCAGCGATTCGGCGATCAGGCCGAGAATCGTTTTCGGATGCGACGGATCGGCAAGATCGGCGGCAATCGCCGGATTCTGCAATTGCAGCTGACCGGTCGCCATGTCAAGGTAATAGCCCTTCTCGGTCACCGTCAGGCTGACGATGCGCGTGCTCGCGTCGCTCATTTTCGCCAGCAGGCGGGCCTTCTCGCTCGGCTCGGCACCGCCGACGACATCGACGATCGCGCCGATCACGCTCAGGCGCTCCGAATCGGCGCCGACTTCCGACAACACATAGAGATTGTCCTGCGGCGCCAGCGCATCGCGCATGCCGGAAGACTGCATGCCGGCACCGACGATACCCCAGCCGAGGTCGCCCGAGGCCAGCACGGCTTCGGTGAAGAAAGCCTGGTGCGCACGATGGAAGGCGCCGAGACCGAGATGAACGATCGACGCCGTCACCTTGCGGCGATCATAGGTCGGGCGATTGACGCCGGCCGGCAAGTTCGACAGAGTCGCTTCGCAAATTCTTGTAGCCACACTACTCTCCTCTTTTTCCGCTTTATCGATAGAATGCGCCTCGAAACGAAATTCGCAGCACCGCACCGAGAGAACACACATAATACAAATGCTATACTTGTATAGCAGAAAGTGTATCATTGCTGTTGATGAATCACAAGGCTCGGCCCCAGGGAACTCCTCATGAAGAATAGCCCAGAAGTCAAAACCCAGAATTTTCTGCCACAGGAATCGCAATCGATCGGCAGCCAGTTGCATCGCCTGCTGCGCGCGGCAATCATCGAAGGCGAACTGCTGCCGGGCCAGATCATTTCGGAAATCGAAATGAGCAAGCGATTCGATATCAGCCGGCAACCGGTGCGCGAGGCCTTCATCAAGCTCGCCGAGGAACGGTTGGTCGAAGTACGTCCGCAGCGCGGCACCTTCGTGCGCAAGATCTCGGTCAAGGAAGTGCTCGATGCCCGCCATCTGCGCGAAATCATCGAAGTCTCGATCGTGCGCGAGGTCAGCGAAAAGCATGATGCCAATCTCATCAACCGGCTGCGCCAGCTGATCGCCCAGCAGAAGGAAACGGCACCCGGCGACGCGCACGCCTTCCTCGAACTCGACGAGGAAATGCACCGTACCATCGCCCTGCATGCCGGCCGCGAATATGCCTGGCGCGTCACCGAAAGCATCAAGGCGCAGATGAACCGCGTCCGCTTCCTCTCCTTCGACTTCGCCCAATCGAAGTTCGAACTGGCCGGTGAGCATTCGACCATCGTCGATGCGATCGAAGCCGGTAACGCGGACCTGGCGGCCCAGTTGATGGAAAAGCACCTGCGCGGCATCCTGGCCACCCTGCCCCGAGTCGTCAGCCAGTATCCGGACTACTTCACCGACAGCTGAGCGCCTATTTCGTCAGGGATCGTGGGCCGCGAGCCCTGCCGAAACAGACTCCAGAGCATCATCCTCCTGTCGAAACAACAATTTATTGCACGGTCGCAGAACAGCGTCCTATAATCGCTCTGGTCAGGCCACCAAGCCAAACCGGACAGCGCGACGTCGGTTCGGGCGTGGCCCTGAAGAAAGCAATAATCACGACAAACCAGGAGGAGTCCAATGAAAAAGGCAACCACCGCATTGAGCCTGTGCGCGGCCAGCGCACTGCTGCTGACCCCCGCCGCCGTGTTCGCCGCCGGCAAGACGGCCACGCCCAAGGCGCCGGCGTTCGTCGAACTGCGCGACGTCGACTTCCAGAAAGAGGTCGATGGCAAGCAGGTCGGCCTCTACACGATCAAGAACAAGAAGGGCATGGTCGTCAAGGTCACCAACTACGGCGCCCGCGTCGAACAGATTCTGGTCCCCGACCGCAACGGCAAGCTCGGCGACGTCGCCCAGGGGTACGAAACGATCGACCAGGTTCTCGGCGGCCAAGGCTCGATGGGCGCCTTCATCGGACGCTATGCCAACCGGATCGCCAACGGCACGTTCTCGCTCGACGGCACCGAATACAAACTCGCCATCAACGACCTGTCGACGCCGCCCGCGGCACCGCGCCAGAACACGCTGCACGGCGGCAAGAAGGGCTCGCGCTTCGTCGTCTTCGACGCCAAGCAACTGTCCGAAAATGCCGTTCAGATGACGATCCTGTTCAAGGACGGCGAAGAAGGCTTCCCGGGCGATCTGCCGGTCAAGGTGGTCTACTCGGTCAGCGACGCCAACGAACTCGTCATCAGCTACGACGCTGTCGCCGCCAACAAGAAGACCGTCGCCAATTTTACCGGCCACACCTTCTTCAACCTCTCCGGCGATCTCGGCAGCTCGATCGAGGATCACATCCTGACCGTGCCGTCCGACAAGGTTCTGGAAGTCTCCGGAGCGCTGGTGCCGAACGGTAATTTCCGCGACGTCACCGGCACGCCGATGGACTTCCGCAAGCCCAAGGCACTCGGCAAGGACATCAAGGCCGACTACGACCTGCTCAAAGCCGGCAACGGTTACGACAACCACTACGTCATCAACTTCAAACAGCCGAGCGAACTCGGTCTCAATGCCAGGATCATGGACCCGAAGTCGGGCCGCGTGCTTGAAGTGTGGTCGACCGAGCCGGGTGTCCAGGTCTATTCGGGCAATTTCCTCGAAGGCAAGCTGCCGCGCGATCTCGGCAAGGGCTCGACGGTGTACAACTTCCGCAGCGCGTTCTGCCTCGAACCCTCGCGCTTCCCGGATTCGGTGAACCACTCGGGTTTCCCGACCACCGAAATCAAGCCGGGTGAATGGTACAGCGGCAAGATCGTCTACAAGTTCTCGGTCGACAAGGGCAAAGCGGCCAAGTAAGACAAACGGCCATTCCATGACGCATGGCCTCGCCGGTCTTCCGGCGGGGCCTTTTCATATGCGTACAGGAAGCCGATTTATCGGTTGCGCTCGCACACGGCAAGATAGAGTCCGCTGCACACCAGGACGCCGATCCCGACAAGCGACCAGAAATCCGGGAAGTCGCCGAACGCGAAAAAGCCGATCGCCGCAACCCAGATGAGTTGCGAATATCCAAAGGGTGCAAGCCGTGATGCCGGCGCGAGTTCGTAGGCCCGGATCAGGACAAGATGCGCGATACCGCTGACTGCGCCGACCCCCACCAATGCCGCTGCGTGCAGGGTCGTTTGCGGCATCACCCAAACACCGGGCAACAGCAAGGACGAGAGCATCGAGCCGACCAGCCCGGCATAGAAGATCGACGCATGCGGACGATCGATGCCGGCAAGCCGACGCGTCAATATCTGATATGACGCATACGAAACCGCATTGCCGACCGGCAGCAGGACCGCCCACGTGAAGACGTCGCTGCCGGGCCGGATGATCGTCAGTACGCCGGCAAAGCCGAAGAAGACCGCAAGCCATCGCCCGGTGCCGACGGTCTCCCGTAGAAACAGAACAGACATCAGCGTCACCAGAATCGGGGCCAGATAGGCGACGGCAGTGGCTTCGGCCAGAGGCATGTATTTCAAGGCGCTGACGAAGAATGCCGACGCCATCACAAGGGACACGCCGCGCGCAAGCTGGATGAACGGATGCTTCGTTTTGACCAGCGCGAGTCCAAGGCGGGGCCCAAGCGTCGCCACGATCAGGAGCAGATGAAACGTGAAGCGCGCCCAGACAATCAAAGGAATCGGATAGTGGCGCGTCAGATATTTCGTGACGAAATCACAGACGGCAAGAATGGCCACGGCACTCATGACCATGAGCACGCCGCGCGACACCTCTGAAAGTTTCCCTGGCCCAGCCCTCATCGTTCCTCCGGTTCCTGACTGCAAGCCAGCATCCCGCCGCGGGACCGACCTGTCAATATCCGGCGGCCCGACACCGCGCAACGCAGAGACTGCCGTCACGCGCCAATGCGGTCGAGAAATATCATCGTCATCGCGTCGGCGCCGTGGCTTCCGCCAAGCTCGATCGGAAACGCGCCGCCACCGGCATAGGCTTCCTCCACCGCGGCATCGATGAGAAGCGCAGCGTCATTGAGCTGGGCATTCCCCGTGCGCTCGCCCAACCAATCGAGCATCATGGCGGCCGACAGGATCATCGCCGTCGGATTGGCGATACCCCGCCCGGCGATATCCGGCGCCGTCCCATGTGCCGGCTGAAAGAGCGCGTGCGTGTCGCCGATATCCCCCGACGGTGCCATCCCCATGCCGCCGACGAGACCGGCGACAAGATCGGAGAGGATGTCCCCGAACATGTTCTCGGCCACCAGCACGTCATAGACCCACGGTTTCTTGACGAGATTGAGCGCCATCGCATCGACATAAGCGCTCTCGGCAGCGATGCCCGGAAACCGGGCAGAAACGTCTTCGAACACGCGCCGCCAGAAAGCCATCGATGGAAAGACATTCGCCTTGTCGATACTCGTGACGCGCCCCGCCCGCCCCTTGAGTTGCGCGCGTCTGGCGGCAAGCCGGAAGGCGAAATCGCAAATCCGCCCGGTGCCATGGCGACTGATCTTCATGGTGTCGCGCACGGACTCGATCTGCCCGTCGACGCGATGGGCCTCGGAGTGCTTGCGTCCGTAGAACAGTCCCTCGATGTTTTCACGGACCAGGACCAGATCGATTTCCCTCCATTTCGGGTCCGTGAGAATCTGCGGAAGCCCGGCAAATGCGCGGATCGGCCGCACCCCGGCATAGAGATCGAAGTGGAAACGCAGATCAAGTTGCGGAATGACCTCGGTGCCATCGGGATAACGGACGCCGGGCAAACCCATCGCGCCGAAGAGGATCGCATCGGCCTGCTCGCAGGCGGCGAGCGTTTCGTCGGGAAGCGCCACGCCGGTGTCGAGATAATGCTGCGCGCCACCCGGCAGGTGCTGCAGGCGCAGGCTCAGATTCGTCTTGCGCGCCACGACGGCAAGAACGCGCTCGGCGCAGGCCATGACCTCATCGCCGATCCCGTCCCCCGGCAATACCGCGATATTCAATTCAGCCGCGACATTCATCATGATGCTCCCTTGAAAAGCGCTCCAGCATGTCGAAACATGGCACCGGCATACGGGCCAGATAATCGACGATATGGGCGAAATGCCCTTCGAGTTCTTCGCGCGCCGCCGCGCGATCACGTGCGCGAATGGCCGCGATGATCCGTTCATGTTGCCCGGTCGACCCGGCCGGAATCGACGTGAGCGAAAGCATCTTCAGTCGCGCACGTTGCAATTGCGCCCAGAAGCGTCGGTGAAGATCGACCAGCGCCTGGTTACCCGACACAGCGACAAGCCGATTGTGGAATCCCTCGTCGGCACGTATCCAGGCCCCGTAATCGGCCCGCCCATATGCCGAATCCATGGCCCGGTTCAGGCGGACCAGCGCGGCCATGTCCTCGTCCGGCACCGGGCGCGCGGTAGCCAATTCCACCGCGAGCGACTCCAGGCGTGTGAATACCTGATAGGTTTCCAGGAGATCGATCCTCGAAACCGGCACGACATGAAATCCGTGCCGCGGCACCAGCTTGATGAGCCCGTCGCCCTGCAACCGGTCGAGCGCCTGGCGGACCGTCGTCCGGCTCAGCCCCAGTTCCGCGACAACATCGCCTTCGAGCGCGTGGAAGCCCTCCCCCCATTGGCAGTGGAGGATCCTGTCCCGGAGTTCATGATACGCACGGTCAACAAGGCTGGCTTTTGGCGCATTCATGCATGACTTTTATCGGTATCCCCAATGCACCGGCGGGTAGCCGGCAACGTCCTGTCGCAGGCGCGCGATACGGTCTCCAAGTAGGCAACCCAGATACAGCGTACGCAAATCCGCACCGCCGAAGGCAATGCTGGAGACATTTTTCAGGAGGGTGTTGCCGGCGTTGTCAAGATGGGGACGGCCGAGCGTGCCGCGCAAGAACGCGTCCTCGACCCAATCGACATGTGCCGTGTCGGCATCCTCGATCATGAGTTGCTGCCGGCCATCGGGGAAGATCCGGATCAACCGGTTGCTGATGATGCTGGTAATCCAGACGCAACCATCCTGGTCGAAGGCCAGCCCGTCCGGGAAGACGCCCGCGCCAAATTCGGTGACGACCTCGCGCCGCCCGAGGTCGCCGTTGGGCAGAATCGCATAACGCAGCAAGCGGCGCCCGAAGGTTTCATTGATGTACAGCGCATTTCCATCGGGGTGGACATAGGCCTCGTTCGTATAGCCCAGCGCATCGGCGACGATCCGCGCGCCTTTGTCATCGATCAGGATGACGAAGCCATCGGCAACATCGCTGCGATACGCCGCAGCCCGGGGGACATGCCGCGTGCTGACGGTGATCCAGCGTCGCCCTGCCCGGTCGGTGAAGACGTAATTGGTTGGCGGCAGGGGTTCGCCATCAACATGGTCGAGAAAGACGCTGACAGCGCCGTCGCGGGTCAGCCGATAGACGCCCCCGGTGGTGTCGCCGAGATGGGCGATGAGAAAGGACCCGTCCTTTTCCAGGCAAATGCCATTCGGCCGCAATGCGCCGCCGTCGGGCAGGCGCCCGAGATAGGCTCGCTGGCTTCCGTCCGGCAGGAGATGCGAAACGCCGCCGCGCCAATCGGAGGCAAACACATCGCCGCGCGCGGTGCAGACGACGCATTCCGGACGATGCAGACCCCGGCCGACAAAATCGAACGCCGCCCCGTTGATCGCCGGCACTGGCGAAGACGAATTGGGGGACGCCGGGGAGTTCATATGACCGACCGATATTTCCGTTCGAGCGTCGTGATCGCCTCGACATTGCCGGCCGAAGGTCCCGCCGGATCGAAATGCGAGGCCAGCCAGACACTCACGATCGTTTTTGCCAACTCCGTCCCGACCACGCGCGCGCCCAGCGTCACGACATGCGCATCGTTGCTTTTGGCCGCGCGCTCGGCCGAAAAGCTGTCGTGCGTCTGAGCAGCCCGAATGCCGGGCACCTTGTTGGCCGACATCGCCATGCCGATGCCGGTGCCGCAACAGAGGATGCCGCGCTCGAATTCGCCGGCCAGAATCGCCCGGCAGACGCGCTCGGCGATCTCCGCATACCGCTCTTCGCGGCCGTCCGACGCCGCGCTCAGGTTCGCCACCGACATCCCCGGCAACGTAGCCACATGCGCACACAACACGCTGGCAAGTTCGATACCGACAGAGTCACCCGCAATCGCAATCTTCAATTTCTCATCCTTATCGTCATACCAGCCGACGTATTCCCCCGGCCCACTTTGACTACCATCGGCGCGTTATGCCAAACGGGAGACAAGGCCATTGCCCAACCCCTGCAGCAACAGGAAGCACGAGGTCGCCCCGGCATCGAGCACACCGATGGAACGCTCGCCGAGACGGGCGGCGCGGCCGACCCGGGCTTGCAGATCCTTGGTCGAACGCCATCCGGTTTCGGCCGCCGCGAGCATCGCCGCAATGGCTGCCGCGAAATCGGCGCCACCGGCGATCGCCGCCTGATAGGCGTCGCGCGCCGGAATCAGGGTATCCATCAGCGTCTTGTCGCCGACCTTGGCGTTACCGACACTTTCGACCCCTTCGACACCTTGTGCCAGCGCCTTCCCGAACAGCGCCGCGTCGAGCTGCGCATGCCCCGCCAGTGCTTCCGACAGACCCATGAAGAAACTGCCGTAGAGCGGCCCCATCGAACCGCCGATACCTTCAAGCAGCGTCATCGCGAGCGTGTCGAGCGCTTCCGCCAGCCCCGGCAGTTCCGCTTTGGCGAGCAGCGACTCCCGGCACTGCGAGAAGCCCTTGCTCATGTTGATGCCGTGGTCGCCATCGCCGATCGCGCCGTCGATCTCCGACAGATAGGCGCGGTTCTCGTTGATGATGTCGATCAGCGCCAGGACGATGGCGCCGGATGATTTCAGGTCGATGCCTTGATTCATGGTGTCCTCGCTCCTTATGCGAAGCTGCTATTTGCGATTGAAGCCGATCGACGCACACGGATGCGTGATGAGCTTTTCGAGTTCCTCGTCAAGCTGGAGCACGGAGAGCGTGACACCCATCATTTCGAGCGAGGTGAAGAAATTGCCGACCAGCGGCACCGCCACCGTCAGTCCCGCCTCGCTCAGGGCTTTCTCAACCCCCGAGTACAAGATGTACTGCTCCATCAGCGGCGTCGCGCCGAGGCCGGAAATCAGCACGGCGACACGGTCGCCGCGGCCAAAGGGCAAGTCCGGCAGCACCGTCCCGACCATGATCTTCGCCATCTGCTCGGCGCTCACCGTGTCGGCGACGTTTGTGCCGGGCTCGCCGTGATGGCCGATGCCGACCTCCATCTTGCCGTCCTCGATATTAAAATTGGCTTTTCCCGCCGCCGGGATCACGCAGGACGACAGACCGATGCCGATGCTGCGCGTGCGGTCGATGGTCTTCTGCGCGACGGCGATGACCTCATCGAGCGATCCGCCCAGCGCGGCACAGGCGCCGGCTGTCTTCCACATCAGGATTTCGCCGGCGACGCCGCGCCGCTTGGCTTCGTCGCCCTTGGGCGCGGACGGCACGTCGTCATTGGCGACGACGGTCCGGACCGTCATGCCGGCCCGTTCGGCCATCTTGATCGCCATCTTGACGTTCATGTTGTCGCCGGCATAGTTGCCGTAGAGACAGGCAACGCCCCGGCCACCGTCGGCCGCCTTCATCGCATCGAAGAAGCTCTTGGCCGTCGGTGACGAGAAGATCTCGCCGACAGCGACCGCATCGACAAGATTCTCGCCGACATAGCCGAGAAATGCCGGCTCGTGCCCCGACCCGCCGCCGGTGACGATACCGACCTTGCCGGCCATCGGCGCGCAGCTGCGCTTGATGACGCGGGGATTATCGGGCGTGGCCTGCAGTTCCGGATGCGCGGCGACGATGCCCTTGAGCATGTCCTCGACCACCAGGTCGGGATGATTGATGACACGATTCATGATCTCTCCTGAGAAGTGCGACTAAGCGCAGCCAAGAACAACTAAGACACAGCAAGGTGTTGGCGAACGAAGGCCAGCGAAGCCCGCACGGCCGACTCGATCTCGGCGCGCGGCACAGGCTGCGGACGGCGCCGCGGCAGCGCGTCGGGGCCGCGGTGCAGACGCAGCGGCAGCTCGATCGACAGGTTGAGCGCCGTCGCAGCCAGTGCGGCGAGGATGCGACCGCAGCCGATGTCGCCCTCTCCGATCGGCTTGAAGAAATAGCCCTCCGGGCTTATCCGGATGTCCTTGATATGGACGTGGCCGCAATACGGCAGGGCGAGAATGGCGTCATCGGCCGGATTGACGCCGTCGAAGCCGTCTTCCGGCCGATGTGAGGCGGTGTTGGCGGCGTCGTAGTTCAGGCGCACACGCGGACTGCCAATGCGCTGGATCAGCTCGATGCCGTCCTGCGCCGTGCTGAGCAGATTGTCGCTGCCGTCGCCGAGATTTTCGAGGCAGATCACCAGATCCAATTGTTCGGCATAGGGGATCAGCGCTTCGATGTTGCGGAAGAAACGCGCACTGTCCTGCCGCGCCGAGGCATTAGTATTGATGACCGTCGCCCCGACGCCGGCGACGAAATCCATGCGCCGGCTGAAAACCTCGACGGCGTCGGGACGCCCGAGATCGATGTGCGACGAGAAGGCATAGCAGCCGAGGCCGCTCGCCTTCAGCCATTCGACATACTGACGCGCCCGTTCCGGGCTAAAGGCGTCCTCGTTGAACGGCTCGGTGTAGCCGACGATGAAGGCCGGTTCGACATGGCTGACGCCGCAGCTGGCCAGACTGTCGAGGACTTTGGGAAAGGCATAGCCGTCATACGGGGCGGCGGAAACGGAAAGGATTCGTTGCATCATCGCGCCCCGCCTAGCCTACACCGAACAGCAGCCGCGGCAGGATCTTCGACAGCCACGGCACATACGAGGTCAGGAACAACACGGCGATATTCATCGCCATCAGCGGCATGATGTGTTTCGACATCCCGCCGATGCTCGCCTTGGCGAGCTTGGCGGCGACGAACAGCGTGCCGCCGACGGGCGGCGTGTAGAGCGCGATCGAGAGATTCATCACCATGATGACGCCCATCAGCACCAGGTCGATCTGCATGGCCTGGGCCATCGGCAGGAACAGCGGCGCCGTCAGCAGCATCGCCGGCAGCGGCTCGATGAAGATCCCGAGCAGCAGCAGCACGATGTTGAGCAAGAGCAGGAACTGCCAGGGCTGGCTCGCCACCGACTGGATCCATTCGGCCAGCTGCATCGCAACCATTTCCGCCGTCAGCAGCCAGGACAGCACACCGGTCGCGCCGATCACCAGCAGCACCGAGGCGCTGGTCTGGAAGGCCTTGAGTGCGAGTGCCGGCAGATCGCGGAACTTGAGATCCCTGTAGAGAAACAGCGAAATGACGAGGCCATAAGCCACCGCCACCGCCGCCGCTTCGGTCGGGGTGAAGACGCCTGTCCAGATACCGCCGACAATGATCACCGGCATCAGGAGCGCCGGGCCGGCGTCCTTGGTCACGGCCCAGATTTCCTTGAGCGAAGCGCGCTGCGAGCCGTTGTCGCAGCCCGTTTTCTTGCCATAGCGAATGCAGACGATCGCCAGCGCCACCGCGCAGATCAGCCCCGGGATTACGCCGGACATCGACAGGATGCGCATCGAGGCGCCTGAGATGAAGGCGAAGACCAGGAAAGGAATTGACAGCGGCATCAGCAGGGCGAGCGTTCCGGCCACCGACAGCAGCGCCGCGGTGAAGTCCGGGTGATAGCCCTTTTCCTTCATCGTCGGCGCGACGAGCGAGCCGATCGCCGCGGTATCGGCGATCGCCGACCCCGAGACGCCGCCGAACATCAGGCAGGAAACGATGGTGACGACGCCCATGCCGCCCGGCATCCAGCCGAACAGCGCGCTGGCGAAGGCGACGATGCGCTTGCCGACACCGCCGCGGGAGAGCAGCTCGCCGGCGAAGATGAAGAGCGGCACGGCGATCAGGACGAAGGGCTCGACGCCGGCGATCAGATTCAGCAACAAGGAGTCCATCTGATACGGCAGGTCCTTGAAATAGACCATGCCGGCGGTCGTCGCAATCAGCGCATAAAAAAGCGGAATACCGGCGAGCGCGATGATGAAAAAGACACCAAACACCTGGATGGTCAGCATTATTCGTCCGCTCCGTAACGCTCTTCGCGCGATTTCCCGCAAAGAATCTGGTAAAGGTCATACAGCACGAAAACCATGCCGATCCCGCTGGCGATCGAGAGCGGCATGTATTGGATCGACATCGGAATGCCCAATACCGTGAGGATGTTGCCCCAGTTGTTGTCGATGATGATGAGTCCGTTGCGGAAGAGGATCCACAGCACGCCCAGCGCGAACAGCTGCACGATGAAATCGGCGTAACGGCGCGGCTGCTCGCCGAGTTTGTCGATAAACTCGGTGATGGTCATGTGGCCGGCGCGCCGGATGATCGACGCGCCGCCGAGAAAAGAGACCCAGACCATCATCAGTTCGCAGGCTTCCGTCGTCGCCGCAATGTCATGGCCGGCGGCATGCGCACAGACATTGAAGAACACCAGCACGATCATTGCCGCCGCTGCCAGGACCAGCAGCCAGTCGACCACCCGCGCCAGCAGGTGGATCGGCCATGCCTGCTGCGGCCCGCGCGGCAGAATTTCCTTCATCGCAACGTTTAACACGCCATTCCCCTTTCCCCAACCCCGCCCCAGGTGCCCCGCGCGCTATTTCTTGACCGGCAGCGCTTTACGGATTGAAGCGGCTTCGGCCAGCACCGCGTCGACATCGGCGCCCCACTTGGCCTTCGCCCGCTCGTAGGTCGGCTTGACGGCATCGCGGAACGGCGTCAGGTTCGGGCTGTTGATCTTCGCCCCCTTCTTGGCCATTTCGGCCAGTTGCCCTTCCTCGTCTTCCTTGACCTTGGCGCGGTTCCAGTCGGCAGCTTCCTGCGCGGCCCGCGTAATCGCCTTCTGATCCTCGGCCGACAGCTTCTGCCAGGTCTTTTCCGAGATCGCCAGCGGGATCGGACTGTAGACGTGTTTCGTCAGCGTCACATGCGGCGCCACTTCGTAGAACTTGTTCGAATAGATCGTATCGACCGGATTCTCCTGGCCAGCAACGACGCCCTGCTGAATGGCGAGATAGACCTCCGGCAGCGGCATGATCTGCACGCCGAAACCGACGTCTTCAAGCAGCCAGCGCATCATTTCGTTCGGGAACGTGCGCAGTTTCTTGCCTTTGGCATCGGCCGGCGAATTCAGCACGTCCTTGGTCGTCATGCTGCGGAACCCCGCTTCCCACGTCGCCAGGAAGCGGAAGCCCTTGGCCGGCGCCTTGTCGAACTGGGCCTTGAGCCAGGCCGACGTGTCATAAAACTTCCAGCCCTGTTCATAGCTGTCGAAGAGGAACGGCAGCATCGTCAGGTTCAGCGAATCGAGATGCGGTGCATAGGAGCCGGTGGCCGAAACGGTGAAGTCGATGCCGCCGGCAACGAGCTGTTCGATATTCTTGGGATCGTTGCCCAACTGGCTGCAGCAAAAGACATTCACCTTGTAGCGGTTGTTGGTGTACTCGGCGACCTTCTTGGCGAAGATCTGCGCCCCCGCCTGGCGGGCGCCCTGCTGCTGGTCGGTGTGGCTGAATTTCAGGACTGTCTGGGCGCTGGCACTGAACGCGACAGCGAGCCCGGCAGCAAGAACGGAAATACGAAAAAGTTGCTTGACGGTGTTCATACAACCTCCTTGGCCTCACATCGTTATTGGTCGAAACATCCCCGCACTGTTGAAAAGCACTCCCTGCTACCGATTACCGCTGTGATTCAATTCACTGCACCCGATAAATCTCGCGCGTCACCAGCGACATCAACTCGTTGTAATTTTCCTCCGCCATCAGACGGCGATACTTCTTGGGATCGAGTTTATTGACGAGATTCCAGATCCCCAGGCTCACTTCCGCGTGCCGCTCGAAGAAATCGATGATGTTGAAAATCCGTGGCGATGCATCCGTCGTGAAATACTTGTTGTAGCCGTATTCCTTCGCCCAGAACAGCAGTTCGACGTAATTCAGGAAATGGCGGCTGCCGCCGACCAGATCCCAATCGGCCTTCGTGTCATTGTCATTGGTATGAACATAGACATCGAAACCGCTTTCGATCGTCGTCACCAGCATCTGCGCCGGGTTCTCCTGACTCTGGATGGAATGGCCGAGATCGAGCGTGATGCCGGTGTTCGGATTGCCGATTTCCTTGAGCAGCAACAAGGCTTTCGACGTGCTGTCGAGCTGACAGTGCACACGTACCTCGGAATACTTCGGCTCCAGGAAGAGCGGAACTTCCGGGAGATAATCCGCCGCCTCGCCGATCGTTTCGATCATGTACTTCCAGGCCGTCTGATAATCGATCTGGAATAGCATGTCATATCCGTCGGACAAGGGACAGCAGGTCACCAGCGGCGCTCCGACCGCCTTGGCAAAATCCTTGGCGCGCTTGATCATCGCCACGGCGTCGGCGCGGATCTGTTTCACCGGCCGCGACAGGCTGCCCGGCACGAACTGCGGATCCTTCTTCACATTGACGTTGATCGCGGCCCAGCGGAGACCCAGATCGCTCATCATCTGATTGATCCCGGCCGGCGTTGTCGTTTCGTGCGGGAAGACCATCTCGACACCGTCGAAGCCCTTTACCCGCTGCACCATCTGCAGTTTTTCCAGCGTCGTTTTCGGGCTGTTGTATTCGCAGAATCGATCTTGCGTCTTCCCCATGAACGCGATGATGACACCTTGCTTCATCTGCTTCTCCTGTTCGAATGATTGATGCCCGGCGGTCGGTATTCGCCTTGCATCTAATTGAAACCGCCGTGTGCTGATCGCCTTGCGCAATGCGTTAATGAATACGTTAAAGTATGTATAATTATTTGTCAACGGATACGTTGTTGTATTCGCTATCGTATGCAGGGCGTCTTTCAACGCGCGATTTCGGAGGGAGATCAAGTGATTCATGTACTCGCACGCGTCCACATCCGCCCCGGTTGCATGCCAGCCGCGCTGGACTGTTATCGCCAACTCGTTCCGCAGATTCTGGCGAAGGAACCGGGATGCCTCGCCTATGAACCGACCGGCGACCTTGACCAGGGACTCGGTAACCAGGAGCACGCTCCGGACGAGATTGTCGTCGTCGAGCAATGGCGGTCGCTCGACGATTTCCATCGCCATTTGCAGATGCCGCATTGCCTCGCCTTCCGGCAAGGGATCGCGCGCTACCTGAGCGCCGGCATCACCGTCCGCATTCTGCAGGGACGCTTACCGCCCGCCAATTTCGGGAGAAGCGCCATGTGAGCCGGCGAGGCCAGTATAATCAACGTATTCGTTATCGTTCGCGGCGCCATGGCAATGGCATCGACGCACGGAGAGTCGCACCGACGGAACCGAGCGGCGGAACGCCGCGACGACCGACGCAGAACACTGGAAACCATCGCAATGACAAAGAAATCGACAAAAGCCGCCGACGCCAAGCCGCAGACTTTGGTTGATCACGTCTATCACGAAATCCTCAACCGGATCCTCTACAACATCTGGGGAACGGGCCACCAGGCGCTCGAACAGGAACTGGCCGAAGAACTCGGCGTCAGCCGGACGCCGGTGCGCGAGGCGCTGATCCGCCTGCAGCGCGATGGTCTGGTCAAGGTCGTTCCGCGCCACGGCATGCGCGTCCTGCCGATCTCGCTCAAGGACATCCAGGAGATCCACCAGATCCTGACGAGCCTCGAAGCGCTCGCCGTCGAACTCGCGGCCGCCCGCGATTTGTCCGACAGCGACCTGAAGCTGCTCGAAAAGACAACGCGACGCATGGAAATCGCGCACGCAAGCGGCGACATCAAGGCCTGGGCCGAAGCCGATGAGGATTTTCACTGCGCGCTGGTCAGCCTGTCCGGCAACCGCATTCTGACCGAAGTCGTCGACAACTTCTGGGGGCGTGCCCAGCGCGCGCGGCTGACCATGCTCTCGCTGCGCAAGAGCACCGAAGAATCGACCATCGAACACACGCGCCTGCTCAAGGCCATCCGCGACGGCAACCCGAGCCTTGCCCGAGAAGCCCTGGAACAGCACAGGAAACGCGGTATCGCCAATCTGGCGGAACTCATGGAGCAGCACCGGAATATTCTCAAACTGTCGTGACACACGCATACGGCAAGAAGTGAATATCCCGCCGGGAAACCGCTGCGATTCCGTAACAACAATGGAATGTTTCCTCCGGTGGGGAAATTACCGACGATTCGACCGCGTGAGCAATGACCCGCGCTTATCCGAAAGACGACGCGTCAACAGGGACTAACATCAACGGCGTCGCCGGTTGAACGATCGGCCAAGAAAAAGGCCGCAGGAACGGATGTCCGCGGCCTCCCACGCGACGCCGGCAAAACGCCGACGTCATCGCTTGCAATCGTCCTACCAGGCGCTCAGATCCTCCTTCACGCGCTCCTCGACCTGCAGATCGGGATTGAGAATCAGGGCCAGTTCGATATACATGTTCTTGATCGTATAGACGAGCATGATCGCGCCGCAGATCGGCATGCACATGTACAACCATTTCTTCGACATCGCGAAAGCCGTCGTCTGCTCCTCGGTGCTGAGCGTCAGATCGAGCGAGTATTTGAAGAAGATGGCGATGAAAATCAACGAAATCAGTTCGACCAGCAGGCGATAGAAGAAGCGCAGACGCACGCTGGCGATATATTTCGAGATCCAGTCGCCGACGCTGAAGTGCTGATGCTCCATCCACACCACCGCCGCCCCGTAGAACACCAGCGCCGCGAACATCAGTTCCAGCACCTCGTCGAACCAGTGCATCGACATGAACGGATAAAAGCGGACGACCATGCTGAGCGTCAGGATCACGGTCATGGCACCCAGCAGCAAAATGCAGAACCAGCGCATGGCCTTGACCAGCATCTTGTCGATCTTTGTCAGCGAATCTATGACAGTCTGTTTCATTGCGATTCCTTGAATAATTCGTATGCCAATCAGTTACCCGGTCCCATCAGCCAGTCCGGAACGCACAACGCGATTTCGGGAACGAAGGCGCAGAGAATGGTGACTGCGAGGATGGCCAGCAGGTGCGGCATGCTCTCATAGGCGAGTTTCCAGACCCCTATCTTGGCGAAGCTATCGACCGCGAACAGGCACATGCCGACCGGCGGTGTCATGTTGCCGATCATGATCAGCAGCGTCATGACGACACCAAAGTTCACCATATCGACGCCGTACATCGGACAGAGCTTCATGAAAATCGGCAGCGTGATCAGGAAGATGGCATTGCCGTCGATGAAGCAACCGAGCACCAGGACAATGGCGATGACGATCCAGATGAAGCCGGCCGGGGTCGTCCCGAGCGCCAGCAACTGCGCGATCAGCGTGTCCGGAATCCGCTCGAAGATGACAAACCAGCCGAAGAAGTTGGCCGTCGCGATGATGAACATGAGTCCGCAGGTCTGCTTGATCGTCGTGAACAACACGTCGGGCAGATCCTTGAGCTTGAGGTCCTTGTAGTAGAAACCAAGACCGAGCGCGTACAGCGAGGCGACCACCGCCGCTTCGGTCGGCGTGAAAAATCCCGTCATCATGCCGCCGATGATGATGATCGGCGCCATCAGCGGGAAAAATGCGCGCTTGGTGGCGACCCAGAGCTTCGGCCAGTAATCGCTTGTCAATTGATCGCAGGGCAAACCGCGCGGACCCGCCATCAGGTAGATGGCCAGCATCATCGCACCGCCCATGACAATGCCCGGCAGGCATCCGGCCAGGAACAACCGGGTGATCGAGACGCTGGTGATGGCGCCATAGAGCACGAAGGGAATCGACGGCGGAATCACCGGACCGAGCGTCGACGCGCCGACCACGATCGCCGCCGCAACGCCATCGGGATAACCGGCGCGCTTCATCGAAGCGTACTGGACGCGCCCCATGCCGGCCGCATCGGCAATCGCCGATCCGGAAATGCCGGACATGATCATCGCGGCAACGATGCTGACCTGGCCAACACCGCCCTTGACGTGCCCGACAAGGGCGCGGGCGAAGCCGAACAACCGGTCCGTGGTGCCGCCGGTGTTCATCAGATTGCCGGCAAGGATGAAGAAGGGAATCGCCAGCAGCGTGAATCCCGTCGTTCCGAAATACATGCGCTGGGGCAGCAAGGTGAGGAAATTCACCTGCCCCTGCGCAACGAAGAAAATGACAGCGGTAAGACCGATGGCGACGGCGATCGGCACATCGATCATCAGCAGGACAAGCAATACGGCAAAAATGGCAAGCGTCAGCATGAAATTAATCCCGAAACGGCCAGACTGAACAAATCAGTGAATAACGAAGGTAGAAAAAAGGCGGGACTCCCTTCGGTCGCCCCGCCTTCAATGCGCGCTATCCCTTACTTCGCGCTCTTTTCGACGATGTCCATGAAGCGCTTGAAGTTATCCGCGCCGACACGCGCCTTGACCTTGTCCCAGGCCGGACCCATCGCGGCCTTCCACGGACCGAGGTCCGGACGCGCGATGACGATGCCCTTGGTCGTTTCGAGGTCCTTGAGTTGCGCCGTTTCGGCATCGCGCAAGGCCTTGCGTGCCGCCTTGGCGGCCGTGATCGACTCTTCGGTGACGATCTTCTGTTGCGCCGGGGTCAGCTTGTCCCAGCTCTTCTTGTTGACCACATGCACCATCGAGCTGTAGGTGTAGTTGAGGATCGACATGTACTTCTGCGTCTCGTAGAGCTTGAGGTCGTAGATCGTGCCGACCGGATTTTCCTGGCCGTCGACGACGCCCTGCTTCATCGCCATGACGAGCTCGGCGAAGGCGATCGTCACCGCATTGCCGCCCGCGGCTTCAACGAAGGCCTGGTAGGCGAAGGCCGGCGGCGTGCGGATCTTCATGCCCTTGAGGTCGGCCGGCGTGTTCACCGGCTTCTTCGAGTTGGTCAGCTGGCGGAAGCCCCATTCCCAGTCGGAAACGTGCACCAGGCCCTTCTTGAGCAGTTCCGGCTCGGCCCATTTCTTGAACTCGCCGTCGATGACCTTGTCGGCCATGGCGTAGTCCTTGAAGGCGAACGGCGTGCTGATGACGTCATAGAAGGGCAGATGCTTGGCCAGCTGGTCCTGCCCCGACAGGCTCATGTCGACGGCGCCGAGCATGACCTGTTCGAGCACTTCGGGGGGCGAACCGAGCGCGTTGTTGCCGAACAGCGAAATCTTCACTTCGCCGTTGGTGCGCTGCTCGACGTTCTTCTTGAACTGCACGGCGGCAATGCCGCATGGATGCGTGTCGGAGGCGAAATGCCCCAACTTCAGCTCGACGGCGGCGAGGGCCGTACTCGTCCCCCATACCATCATCATGGCCAATGCGAATTTCTTCATTGCAATCCCCTTTGCTGGACCCGGTTTATTTGTATGGCAGAACACAGCCCTGCCACGCTTGAAATTACTTATCGGGTGAGTATAGGAGCTGGCCAAACCCTGTCAAGTGGTCAGGCCGAAAACGCCGGCGGAAAAATTGCCAAATAAACCGATTCAGCGACCTTCGGCGAGGGCCAGCCAGGAGGGGTCGGGCCAGCGGGCGACCCAGCCGGGCACGTCTTCCGCCGGCATCGGCCGGGCAATGCCGTAACCCTGGAACTGATGACATCCGAGACTGAGCAGCAACCTGGCGTGCTCAAGCGTTTCCACCCCTTCGGCGACGACCTGGCGATCGAAGGCACTGGCCAGTCCAATCACGCCGGAGACGATGGCGAGGTCACCCTTGTCTTCCATCATGTTGCGGATGAAGGACTGGTCGATCTTCAGCGTATCGGCCGACAGGGCGCGCAGGTAGGTCAGCGAGGAATAGCCGGTGCCGAAATCGTCGAGCGAAAAGCCGACGCCATGCGCACGGCAGGCGACGATGACCCGCTCGACATGTTCGATGTTGTCGAGACGCGAGCTCTCCAGCACCTCGATCTCCAGACTGCCGGTCGGTACCTCGGGATGTGCGGCGAGCAAGGCCTGCAGGCGCTCGATGAAATCGTTCTGGAGCAGGTGCTGGGCGGCGATATTGACGCTGACGCACAACGCAAGCCCCTGCGTGCGCCAGCGCGCGACCTGCGCCAGCGCCTCGCCGATCACCCAGTCGCCCAGATCGACGGCAAAAGCGTCTTCCTCGATCGCCGGCAGGAATGCGCCCGGCGGCAACAGGCCGCGTTCCGGATGACTCCAGCGGATCAGCGCCTCGACACCGGTGATCGTCCGCGTTTCGAGGTCGACCTTCGGCTGGTAGTAAAGAACGAATTCCCGACGCGACAAGGCAGCGCGCATCAGCTCGATGCTTTCGTACTGTTCCCGCACGCGGCGGTCGCCTTCGGCGTCGAACAGCTCCTGCCGCCCCTTGCCGAGCTGCTTGGCGCGCATCATCGACTGGTCGGCATGGCGCAGCAGGGTGTCGGCGTCGGCACTGTCCTGAGGATAGATCGTCACGCCAATGCTGGCGCTCACGGTGATGACAGCGGTATCGGAAACGAAGGGTTCGGACAGCCGCGCGCTGACGTTGTCGAGGAAGGCCGTCAACTCCATGTGGCTGTTGATGCCAAGCACGAGCAGCACGAATTCGTCTCCGCCGACGCGCGCCAGCGTGTCGCCGCCGCGCAGGCAGCCGCGCAGGCATTCGGCCGTATTGATCAGCAGATGGTCGCTGATCTCCTGGCCGTGGGCCGCGTTGAGCGAGGCAAAGCCATCGAGGTCGATATAGCAGACCGCCATCCAGCAACCCGTCTGTTTCGCCTGCGCCACGCCCTGGCGAATTCGCTCGGTCAGCAGCATGCGGTTCGGCAGGCCCGTCAGCGCATCGTAATGCAACGAGAATTCGAGTTTCAGCCGGTGTTCGCGCGCTTCCAGCCGCAACTGTTCCTCGATCTTGCGGCGTTCGGTGATGTCCTGCAGCATCAGGATGTGCGCCCGGCAGCCCGGATAGGCAACGCACTGGACGATGCCCTCGGTCTCGACCTGGCGGCCATCGGCATGCGAGAGGCGCAGGTGCCCGGTCAGGACCGCTTCCTCGGAATGCTCGGTCAGGTTCCGCGACAGCGCCCGCATCGCATCGCGCTGCTCACGCTCAAGCATGAAGCCGAGCGAACTGCCGACCCACCGTTGGCGCGGATAGCCGAGCATGCGCGTGCAGGCGCCATTGACCTCGACGATCTTCCAGGTGTCGGCGTCATAGACAATGACGGCCAGCGGACTGTCCTCGAAGAGCACGCGGTAACGCGCCTCGCTCTCTTCGAGCGCCCGCGTGCGTTCGGCCACCCGGCGCTCAAGATCGCGCTTGATGCCGTTGAGCTCAAGATGGGTTCTGACGCGTGCCAGCACCTCTTCGGCCTGGAAGGGCTTGGTCACGTAGTCGATGCCGCCGGCGCCGAACGCCATGACTTTGTCCTCGACCTCGTTCATCGCGCTGATGAAGATCACCGGGATATCGCGGGTGGCCACGTCGGCCTTGAGCCGGCGACACACCTCGAAGCCGCTCATCTCCGGCATCTTGACGTCGAGCAGGACGAGATCCGGCCGCCGCTTGGCCACCGCGCGCAAGGCGACATCGCCCGACAGTGCCGCATGCACGCGGAAAGGTTCGCGCCTGAGGATATCGCTCAGCACCTGCAGGTTGATGGGATTGTCATCAACCACGAGGATATCGGCGCGATCATCCATTCACAGCGCTCCCGGTCCCTTCATGATGGCGCCGGCCAGCGAGGTCAGCGGCAGGCTGCGATCGACGCCGCCGTGCTTGACCGCTTCGCGCGGCATGCCATAGACGACGCAGCTCGCCTCGTCCTGCGCCAGCGTGTAGGCGCCGGCGTCGTGCATTTCCTTCATCCCCCGCGCGCCGTCGTCGCCCATGCCGGTCATGATCACGCCCATGGCATTCTTGCCGGCATATTTGGCAACCGAGCGGAAGAGCACATCGACCGAAGGCCGGAAGCGATTGACGAGCGGTCCGTCCTTGATCTCGACCTGATACTGCGCGCCGCTGCGCACCAGCTGCATGTGCTTGCCGCCCGGCGCGATGAGCGCCTGCCCCGGCAGGACGCGCTGGCCGTGCTTGGCCTCGAAGACCGAGATCTCGCAGAGCTTGTCGAGCCGCGCCGCGAACGACGCCGTATAGCGTTCCGGCATATGCTGGACGATGACGAGGCCGGGACAGACACGCGGCAGCTCGGTGAGCAGGACTTCGAGCGCGACGGTACCGCCGGTCGAGGTGCCGACGGCGACGATGCGCTCGGTCGTCTGCGCCATCGCCGAGGTGACCGCCGGCCGCGGATGCGGCTGCCGGCACAGCTGCGTGCCGGTACGCACCGCGCCCATGTTGGCGCGCGCCGCCGACTTGACGGCGACGATGAGGTCGTCAGCGGCATTCTGCAGAAAGCCCTCGACGCCCAGCGTCGGCTTGGTGATGATGCTGACGGCACCGGCAGCCAGCGCCTGCAGGGTCGTCTCGGCGCCTTCGGTCGTCAGCGACGAGCAGACCACCACCGGCGTCGGCCGCTCGGCCATGAGCTGTCCGAGGAAGGTGACGCCGTCCATGCGCGGCATCTCGATGTCGAGCGTGATGACGTCGGGCCAGTCCCGGCGCATCTTTTCGATGGCGAACAGGGGATCCGGCGCCGTGCCGATGACCTTGATATCCGGATCGCGCTCCAGCACCGCGGTCATCACCTTGCGTACCACCGCCGAATCGTCCACCACCATGACGCGGATTGGCTTACCCATCATTCACTCCCGTTATCGATCCTGCCCAAATTGTTTCAATTCATTCTGCATGACAACGAATTGACGTCGATCGTTCCCCGCGCGATGCGCATGCTCGTCGCATCAGAACTTGACGAAGTCCTTCAACTCCGACGCCGGCGGCACCTTGCCAGCGACCGGAACCGGCGACGGCACGGCAATCGTGGCATCGACGGTGGCAAGTCCGGCAAAGCCTTCCTGGCCGGACACCTTGAAGCGCGACATCAGCTGCTTGAGACTTTCGGCCTGCGCGTTCATTTCCTCGGCCGTCGCCGACAACTCTTCCGAAGCCGCCGCGTTCTGCTGCGTCACGCTGTTGAGCTGCGTCATCGCCTGGCTGATCTGCCCGGCGCCGGTGGTCTGCTCTTCCGATGCCGCCGTGATTTCCCGCACCAGCTCGGCCGTCTTGCGGATCGACGGCAGCATCGTCTCCAGCAGGTTGCCGGCCTGCTCGGCCTGCTCGACGCTGCTCGCCGCCAACTCGCCGATTTCCTGCGCCGCCACCTGCGAGCGCTCGGCCAGCTTGCGCACTTCCGCCGCCACCACGGCAAAGCCCTTGCCGTGCTCACCGGCCCGCGCCGCCTCGATCGCCGCATTGAGCGCCAGGAGATCGGTGCGATAGGCGATGTCGTCGATGATCGAGATCCGCCCGGCAATCGACTTCATCGCGTCCACCGTCGATTTCACCGCCACACCGCCCGACAACGCGTCCTGCGACGCCTGATGGGCGATGCCGTCGGTCGTCTTGGCGTTGTCGGTATTCTGCGCGATCGATGCCGACATCTGCTCGACCGCCGCCGTCGTCTCTTCGAGGCTCGCCGCCTGCTCCGACGTCGCTTGCGACAGCGCCTGTGAGGTTGCCGCCACCTGCGACGAGGCGCTCGTCAGCTCACCTGCCGAAATACGGATTTCATCGACGATCTGGCGCAGGCGCAGCACCATGTTGCGCATGGCGCTCATCAGGCGCCCGGTTTCGTCGGAAGATGTCACGGCCACCTCTACCGTCAGATCGCCCTCGGCAATGCGGAAGGCAGCCTGCATCGCCGCCTGCACCGGAGCAATGACCTGCCGTCGCAACAGAACAACGAGTAATGCGATCAGCAGGACGCAGGCCAGCACGCCGACTGCGGCGATCTCGCCGATCCGATCGCGGCTGATTTCGCTGACTTCGCGGTGCGGATAAGCAGCGAAGACACTGAAGCCCCAGGCCGGGAAGTCTTCCTTGAGCACGTCCCATCCGCCGCCGGCGGACTTGACCGTCTTGACGACGGCATCATCGTCGACATGTCCCGAGCGGAAGCGAACCTTGTCATGATCGTCGACAATGGCGATGAAGCCGCTCGCCAGCAGCCGCGTGGCGCCGACGATCTCCTTCAGCGCCGCCATGTCGACCTTGTAGCCGACGTACCAGATGCCGATCGTCTGCCCCTGTGCGTCGCGGATCGGCTCGTAGCCGGTGATGTAGGGATTACCCAGAATATCGACCTTGCCGTAGAACGCCTGCCCCTTGAGGATGGCGGCAATCGCCTTGCCGGCCGGATCGAGAACGGTACCGATGGCGCGTTCGCCTTCGGTCTTCACGTTCGTCGAGACGCGCACGAATTCGTCGCCATGACGGACGAAGAGCGTCGCCGTTCCTCCCATCGCCCGGACGACGCCGTCGACGAGCTCGTACTGGAGGTTCTGCGGCTTGCCGCCGAACATCAGGCCCGGCACCGTCTTGCCCCTGACCGCGACCGCCGGCCCCAGCGTCGCCGCGCCAAGCACCCGGCTGCGCTCGATCAGAATGTTCATGGCCGCCCGCGTCTGCTGGTTCATCAGCGCATCGGTCACGCCCATCAACTCGTTGACGCCCCGCATCTGCCGCCGCGCCTGCGCCGCGATTTCCCGGTCGATACGCTGCGCCTCGCTCAGCGAAAAAGCCGTCGCCCCGGCCGCCACCAGCGCCACGACCAGTACCGACACCGGCACGATGAAACGCAGCAGCAAACTGTTCTTGATTCTCATGGGCTTAACCCTCTTTTCCTGACACCCCGCCCGGGCGCATTACATTCGCATTGAGGGCCCCTGGCCGACGCCGGGGCACCCCGTCCTGCGACGCTCACTCATTCATTCATTCATTCTGTGCATCGACCGCCTTGATCGCCGCCATCTCCTCGATCGACAGCGCCCGGCCGACGTCGAGAATGATGATGAACTTGCCATTGACGCGCGCCATCCCCTCGATGAACTCGGTATTGACGCGGGTACCGAAGCTCGGCGCCGGTTCGACATTGGCGGCATCGATCTCCATCACCGCATTGACGCCATCGACCATCAGTCCGAGCACATGCGTCGCGCCCTCGTGCTGCACCTCGACGATGACGATGCAGGTGCGCTTGCCGACACCGGTCGCCTCACGGCCAAAGCGGATGGCGAGGTCGATGACCGGTACCACCGAGCCGCGCAGGTTGATGACGCCGCGCACCGACGGCGGCATCATCGGAACACTCGTCGGCACGCTGTATTCGATGATTTCCCGGATACGCAGGATATCGATCGCGAATACCTCGTCGGACAGGCGGAACGCCAGGTACAACTGCTCCGCGCCAACACCTTGCGAGACCAGATTGCCGCCCGGATTCGACGACACAGGGGACGACACCGCGCCCGCAACAGCAACATCCGTAGTCATGATGTCTCCTCAGAATTTAACGAAATCCTTCAACGCGTCGGCGGTCATCGGCGCGACCCGGGCCGGCACCTTCTGCACCGGTTTCGCGACCGCCTTCCCGCCGGCCGGCACATCGGCCGCCACCGTGAATTGCGCCATCAGGTCTTTCAGGTTCTCGGCCTGCGCGTTCATCTCCTCGGCCGTCGCCGACAGTTCTTCCGAGGCCGAGGCGTTCTGCTGCGTCACGCTGTTAAGCTGCGCCATCGCGTGGCTGATCTGGCTCGTCCCGGTACTCTGCTCTTCCGATGCCGCCGTGATTTCGCGCACCAGGTCCGCCGTCTTGCGGATCGACGGCAGCATCGTCTCGAGCAGACCACCGGCCTGCTCGGCCGTATCGACGCTGCTCGTCGCCAGTTCGCCGATTTCCTGCGCCGCGATCTGCGAACGCTCGGCCAGCTTGCGCACTTCCGCCGCCACCACCGCGAAGCCCTTGCCGTGCTCGCCCGCCCGCGCCGCTTCGATTGCCGCGTTCAGCGCCAGCAGGTCGGTGCGATAGGCAATGTCGTCGATGATCGAGATCTTCCCGGCGATCGACTTCATCGCCTCGACCGTCGACTTCACCGCTTCGCCGCCCGACAGCGCGTCCTGCGAGGCCTTGCGCGCGATGCCGTCGGTCGTCTTGGCGTTGTCGGTGTTCTGTGCGATCGATGCCGACATCTCCTCGATCGCCGCCGTCGTCTCTTCCAGGCTCGCCGCCTGTTCCGAGGTCGCCTGCGACAGCGATTGCGAGGTCGCCGACACCTGCGACGACGCGCTCGTCAGCTCGGTCGCCGACGCCCGTACCTGCGCAATGATCGACGACAGCCGCTCGACCGTGTTGTTCACGCTCGCCTGCAGTCCGCCGAAGTCGCCCTGGTAGTTGCCATTGACGCGCCGCGTCAGGTCGCCCTGCTCCACGGCCGCCATCACATCGCGCACTTCGTCGATCGGCGCCACCACCGCGTCCATCGTCGCGTTGATCCCGTCGATGATCGCCCGGAACTCGCCCTGATGCTTCGCCGCATCGGCGCGCACGCTGAGCTTGCCCTGCTGCGCCGATGCCGACAGCGTATTGGCATCCTCGACCAGCGTCCTGACCGTCCCGCTCATGCCCTTGACCGCCGCCATCAGCGTGCCGAATTCGCCCCGGTATTCGGTATCGGAACGTTGCGACAGATCGCCCTTCTCGACGGCGACCATGACGCGCTTGACCTCGTCGATCGGCCCGGCCACCGCCACCATCGTGTTGTTGATTCCCTCAACGATCGCCCGGAACTCACCCTGGTGCTTCGCCGCGTCGGCCCGCGCATCGAGCTTGCCGGCGGCTGCCGCCGCAGACAGCACGTTGGCATCGGCAATCATCGCCTGCACCGAGGTTTTCACCGTCATGACGGCGCGGAAGACGTCGCCGGCCTCGTCCTTCGCCTGCGTGTCGAGCGTGAAGTCGAAATCGCCCGCGGCCATCCGGTCGGACACCGTGACGACATCGGCAAGCGGCCGGGCGATCGAGCGCGAGATCATCCAGCCGAGGAAGGACAGGATCACCATGAGACCGAGCGAGATCGAGCCCATGATCAGCAGCGAGCGCTGGAACGCGGCATCGACGTCATCGATGTAGATGCCGGTACCGAGCACCAGGTTCCAGGGCTTGAACAGCGTCGCATAGCCGAGCTTCGGCGTTACCCGCTGCGTATCGGGCTTGGGAAACTCATAGGCGACATAGCCGCCGCCAACCATCGCCACGCCGATCAATTCCTTGAGCAGGAATTTGCCGTTCGAATCCTTCATGTCCAGCTTGTTCTTGCCTTCGAAGTCGCGGTTCGGCGGCAGCAGGTAGTACACGCCCTGGGTATCGAAGCCGAACAGGTAGTTACCGTTCTCGAAGCGCATCACGCGCAGGGTTTCGATCGCGGTTTCCCGCGCCTCTTTTTCCGGCATCTTGCCGGCAACGGCGAGTTGATGGTAATGCTCCATGACACCAACGCCGACCTCGACCAGGCTCTTGATCCGCAGTTTGCGGTCGTCGAGCATGCTGTCGCGGATGGCGAAGAGGGAGACCGCACAGACCAGCAGCAGGCCAAGCGCGGTGAGCACGCTGAGCACCTGTGTGCGCGTACTCACCCGGAACGATCTGAGCCATTTCACGATGGAACTCCTTTCCTTTCAGTAAAGCAGCGTCGCCCCGCGGCGACGCTGCCCGCCGCATCAGAACTTGACGAAATCCTTCAATTCCTCGGCGGCACCCAATGCCACCTTGGTCGCCTTCTTGGCCGGCTTTGCCGCTTTCGCGCCACTGATGACCGTGCCATCGGCCGCCACCGTGAATTGCGCCATCAGGTCTTTCAGGTTCTCGGCCTGCGCGTTCATTTCCTCGGCCGTCGCCGACAGTTCTTCCGAGGCCGAGGCGTTCTGCTGCGTCACACTGTTGAGTTGCGCCATCGCGTTGCTGATCTGGCTCGTCCCGGCGCTCTGCTCCTCCGATGCCGCCGTGATTTCGCGTACCAGATCGGCGGTCTTGCGGATCGACGGCAGCATCGTCTCGAGCAGGCTGCCCGCCTGTTCGGCCGTATCGACGCTGCTCGTCGCCAGTTCGCCGATTTCCTGCGCCGCAATCTGCGAACGCTCGGCCAGCTTGCGCACTTCCGCCGCCACCACCGCGAAGCCCTTGCCATGTTCGCCCGCCCGAGCCGCTTCGATCGCGGCGTTCAGCGCCAGCAGGTCGGTGCGATAGGCAATATCGTCGATGATCGAGATCTTTCCGGCGATCGACTTCATCGCCTCGACCGTCGACTTCACCGCTTCGCCGCCCGACAGCGCGTCCTGCGACGCCTTGCGTGCGATCCCGTCGGTCGTTTTGGCGTTATCGGTATTCTGCGAGATCGATGCCGACATCTCCTCGATCGCCGCCGTCGTCTCTTCCAGGCTCGCCGCCTGTTCCGAGGTCGCCTGCGACAGCGATTGCGAGGTCGCCGACACCTGCGACGACGCGCTCGTCAGCTCGGTCGCCGACGCCCGCACCTGCGCGATGATCGACGACAGCCGGTCAACCGTGTTGTTCACGCTCGCCTGCAATCCGCCGAAGTCGCCCTGGTAGTTGCCATTGACGCGCCGCGTCAGGTCGCCTTGCTCGACCGCCGACATCACTTCGCGCACTTCGTCGATCGGCGCCACCACCGCGTCCATCGTCGCGTTGATCCCTTCGATGATCGTCCGGAATTCGCCCTGGTGTTTCGCCGCATCCGCCCGCATCTCGAGTTGCCCTTGCTTGGCTGCTGCCGACAAGCCGTGCGCATCGGCGACCAATGCCCGAATCGTGGCGCTCATGTGATCCATTGCCACCATCATGCTCGTGCTGTCGCCTGCCCGAAGCGTGATCTTCGTCGACAGATCCCCGGCGGCGATCCGGTTGGCCACTTCTGCCGCGAAATCAGGCTCACCCCCCATCTGACGGAGCAGTGTTCTCGTCACCAAGAACCCTATCAGCATCACCGCCAGCAGCGTGAGTGCCGACACGCTCCAGGCGACTACCACCGAACTGTTCCTGATCGCTACCGCCTCGTCCGCGGCCTTAACGCCGAGGTCAACGTTGTACTGGAAGTGCTTCTGGATCGCATCCTCGAGGGCGTTAGCCTGTGTTCTGGCGCTTTCCAGGAGATCCCTGGCCTTTTCATTATGGTTGGCGCGCGACTCGATCAGAATCGGCTCGATCTTCGCCTCGAATTCAGCGAGCAGCTTGCCTTCCTGGCTGAGCAAGTCCCGATCCTTGCCGTCGGCGACCAAGGGCTCATATTTCTTGATCTGCGCCGCGATGTCTTCTCGGGCGCTCTTGATCGTCGCTTCGACTTCGGCCATTTTCGTGCCATCGGCATTCATGATGTGCCGTGCCACACGCAGACGCAGCGCCAGCACGGCGCGGCGCATGTCGCCAAGGACGATCAAGCTCGGCACGGTGTTAACGTTGGCGAAATTCGCCGACTCGTAGATCCGGTGCATCTGGTATTGACCGAGACCGGTCAATATCCCGATGCCGAGCAAGGCCGCGCCGACCAGCGCGATCATTTTTTGTGCCACGGTCAATTTTGCTGACATATCGATTCTCCTGAGAGTTTTCCTTTCATTCACCACGCCTTGCCCGAACCTGGCACGTCAAGGCTCGGGCAGCGCCGTCAAAGCGGGTTTTCTTGCGACGGGCTTGTTCCGGGAAATGCTCGAGCAATGCCGGATCAGCGCCGGAACGTCGAGAATCATGCCGACATCGCCGTTGCCGATGATCGTGGACCCCGAGACCGCCGGCACCTCGGTGAACAAGGGGCCGAGCGGCTTGATGACCGTCTGGCACTTGCCGTAGATGCGATCGACGACGAGCCCTGCGCGCCGGCTGCCGAAGCGCACGACGATGATGCGCGGGCGCGGATGCGCCGGGCCCTCCTCGTGGAAGACGTCGCGCAGGCGAATGAACGGCAGGGGCTCGCCGCGCTGTTCGAAATATTCGGCATCACCGATATCGGGCGGCAATTCGATGCATTCGACGACCATGTCGAGCGGGATGATGAAATGCGAGCTGCCGACACCGACGTGGAAGCCGTCGATGATCGCCAGCGTCAGCGGCAGACACAAGCGCATCGTCGTGCTCTGGCCCGGCACCGACTCGATGTCGAGCGTGCCGCGCAAGGCCTCGATGTTGCTGCGCACAACGTCCATGCCGACGCCGCGCCCCGAGAGATTGGTGATCTTCTCGGCCGTCGAGAAACCCGGGGCCAGGATCAGCCGATAGACATCCTGATCGGAGAGAATCGCCTCCGGCGAAATCAGTCCCTGTTCCACGGCTTTCCTGAAGATGCGCTCGCGGTCGAGCCCGCCGCCGTCGTCCTTGACCTCGATGTTGATGCTGCCCGACTCGTGGTAGGCGTTGAGTTCGACCGTGCCGAACTCGGGCTTGCCCCGCGCGCGCCGGACCTCGGCCGGTTCGATGCCGTGATCCATCGAGTTGCGCACGAGGTGCATGAGCGGGTCGCCGATCTTCTCGACCATCGATTTGTCGAGTTCGGCTTCGGCCCCGTGGATGCGCAGTTCGATCTGCTTGCCGAGTTCCTTGGAGACGTCGCGCACGACGCGCGGGAAGCGCGAGAACACCTCGCCGATCGCAACCATGCGCAGGCGCAGCGCCATGTCGCGGATATCCTCGACCAGCGAGAGCAGGAGGTCGGCCGATTCGAGCAAGTCGGGCTTGTCGAGGCGGCCGATCTGGGCATGCGTGCCGACGCCGGCGATGACCAGTTCGCCGACGCGGTCGATCAGCGCATCGAGCCGTTCGGCCGGCACCTTGACGCTCTTCGACTCGACGTTGCGCCGCTCCTCGGCATGGATCTGCTTCTTGACCGCTGCCTCGACCACCGTCGGCTGCACGGCGCCCTGCTCGATCAGGATCTCGCCGATACGGGCCGGCGCGTCGGTGCGTTGCTGCTCGGCCAGCGCCTGTTCAAGTTCCTTGGCCGTCACCGAGCCACAGGCCACGAGGATTTCACCAATACGTGAAACGTCGCCACGCAAGGCTTCGATCTGGCTCAGAAATTCGGCGATACGGCTCTGCGGCGGCAGGATGACGATCTGCGAATTTTCCTGGACGAATTCGAACACACCCTCGATCTCGGCCTTGCTCGCCGAACTGATCAGCGAGACCTCGAAACCGAGATAGCAGATCTCCGGATCGGCGCCGTCGAAATCCGGCAGCCGGTCGGTGACCGTTTCGACGTGGGCGATCTTGCCGTACTGGTTGAGGTAATTGATGAAGGCCAGCGGGTCCATGCCGTCCTGCAGCACGCCTTCGCCAAAGCGCAGCGACAGGTGCCAGTGATCGGCGGCCATCACCGCGCTGCCATCCTGCCCGCGCTCCGGCTCGACCGGCGCTTCCGGCGCCGGCGCCGGCGTCGTCGCCACCGCGCTGCCGGCCACCTGGCCGAGCACGCCCTGCAATTCGACGATCAGCGCGTCGCTGCGTTCCACCGGCATCTCGCTGTGCTCGGCCACCGCCACGATCAGGTTGGATATATGATCCTGGCATTCAAGCAGCAAGGTGATCAGGGCGCTGTCGAACTGCAGGCTGCCCTTGCGCAGGCGGTCGAGCAGGTTCTCGACGACGTGGGTGAAGCGCACCACCTCGTCGAGCCCGAACAGGCCGCCCGAGCCCTTGATCGTATGGGCGCAGCGAAACAGCGCGTTGAGGTCCTCCTCGTCGCAGGCCGCATCCTCGGCACGCAAGAGGATCGCCTCCATCTGGTCGAGCAGTTCCCGCGCCTCCTCCATGAACGCGCCGAGCGCTTGCGACAGGTCAATGCTGGAATCGGCCATGGCCTTCTCCTCAGGATTCGACGGCAGCGAGATACAGCGGGTCGCCGAGCGCGCTGCCGAGATTGGCGAGATCGACGAGCCGCAGCACGGCCGGCGGATGATTGACGAACTGCACCGATTTGCCCGGATAGCGTTTGGCGATCAGCATCAGCTGCAGTCCGGCGGTATCCATTTCGGTCACGCCGGTCAGATCGATTTCCAGTTCATCGACTGCCAGGAGCTCGGCGGCCAGCGCCGCCTTGAGTTCGCCGACCGTGTAGATCGTCAGTTCGCCGGTCAGCGTTGCCACCGACCGAGTCCCGTCCCGTTGGAATTCGAGTCCCATGATTGCCTCACATCAGCAGTTTGGAGACCACCGCCAGCATCTGCTGCGGCTGGAAGGGCTTGACGACCCAGGCCTTGGCACCGGCCTCCTGCCCTGCCTTCTTTTTCTCCTCGGCCCCTTCGGTGGTCAGCATGACCACCGGCACGAACTTGTAGGCGGGCAGCTTCTTCATTTCCCGCACGAAGGTGATGCCGTCCATGTTGGGCATGTTGACGTCGCTGATGACGAGGTGGATCTTGCGCCCGTCGAGCTTGGCCAGTGCATCCTTGCCATCGACAGCCTCGATCACCTCGTAGCTGTTGCTCTTGAGCGCCATGCTGACGACCTGACGCATCGAGGTCGAATCATCAACAATCAGAATGGTTTTGCTCATGTGTATTCCCCCTGCTTGAAATTTCGAAGATCAGAAAAAGGTGACATCGGACTCGGCAACTGCCCCGCGCGCTGCCGGATGGGCGTGATCGTGCTGCTCGATCGTCGTGTACATGCGCTCGATCGCGGTCACCCAGGCCGACACGTCGATCGGCGCCGGAACGCCGGCGGCCGACAGGCTCGCCTCATCCTCTTCCACCCGCTGCCGGAGCAGGTGGATGCCGCCGACGACGGCCTGAAGGATCTGGCTGACGCGATCCTGGAACTGCAGATGCACCATGACCGCCTCGATATGCTCGCGTACCTGCAGGCTGCCGGCGCTCATGCTCTCTGCCTCACTGGCGAGTTCGCCGACCAGTCCGCCGATGCGTTCGAGCACCGAGTGGATCGTCGCGCCGGAATCGTTCATCAACGCGGTGTTCTGCGCCGACAGGTGCGAGGCCGTGCCGAGCGCCGCCAGCGTCGCCTGGCTGACGGCATCGACCTTGATCTGGATTTCCTGCCCGAGCTTGCCGGACTGGTTCGACAGCTTGCGCACCTCGTCGGCGACCACCGCGAATCCCCGTCCGGCCTCGCCGGCGCGTGCGGCTTCAATGGCGGCATTGAGCGCCAGCAAATTGGTCTGCTTGGCGATATCGGCAACGCCCTCCGCCATGCGCTTGAGATCGTCGTTAACACCCGACAGGCTGTTGAACTGGTCGAACATCGGCTTTTGCGCCGCGAACGCGTGCTCCAGGCGCTCCAGCATATGCACAAGCTCGCCGCGCGCGCCGTCGAGCACGCCGACCGCGCCCTGCTCGGACGTATTCTGATGCCGGTCGAGCATCTGATGCAGTTCCGTCAGGATCGCGCCGAACCCCTGCGTCAATTCGCCGCCGGCCGTTTCGATCTGCAGGCGGGCGATATCGACATGCCTGGCCCAGCGCGCCATCGACGCTTCCGACGCCGCATGCAGGCTGGTGACATACGGGACCAGCGCACGCGCATCGGCAGCCGCCCCGCGCTCGCTGTCATCGCTCGCCGCCACCGGCGTCGGGCGATGCTCCAGTACCGAGACCACCGCCATGGCACCGACCAGGCCGGCAGCAAGCGCCAGTCCCAACGTCAATGACGCCTGGCTCCACACCAGCAGACCGCCGCCGGCCGCCGCGACGGCCATCGACCCCCAGCGCACCCGTTTCAGCAAGGATTCAGATTCATTCATGTCGCCCCCCGTTTCCCAGCCGCATCGGCTGCTGTTCCCACCATGCCGGCGTCGTCTCCCGCGGCATCAAACAGGCGAAGCTGAAGCTCAGCCAGCACGCCGAGAAAAGTATCGATATCGCGCGATTTGTCGAAAAAGTAGTCGGCGCCCAGATCCAGACAACGGGCCCGGTATTCGGCGTCGCCATAATTGGTAAGAACAATGACGATCACATCCGGCTGCCGCGCCTTGACGTAGTCCAGGACGGACAAACCGCTCCCGCCGCGCAGGCGCAAATCCAGCACAATGACATCAGGCCGCAGTTGATCGACACGCAAGCGAGCATCGGCCTCGGTATCTGCCTCGGCCACGATCTCGCAGCCCGGAACGGCGCGGATCATGCCGCGCAGCCGCTCCCGGAGCAGTCTGGAATCCTCGACAAGTAAAAGTCTCATGCTTGCACCCGCCAGCGCCTTTCGACGCGATGGACGCAGTGTGCCGGACGGGCATGGACGACGAAACCGGCCGGCGGCGACAGTGCATGTCGGAACACGCCGGCAACGACGTAGGAATCGGACTACAACCAGAAGCGGAACCCGCGATCAGCCCGGCGGCATATCCTCGAAGAGGGCGTGGCGGACGCCGTAGCGCACGAGTTCGGCAACGCTCGCCATCTCCATCTTCTGGAGCAGGCGCGTCTTGTAGGTACTCACGGTCTTCGGACTGAGGTTGAGGCGCAGGGCGATCTCGACCACCCCCTCGCCGGCCGCCAGCAGGCGGAAGATCTGGAACTCGCGGTCGGACAGGCTTTCGTGCGGCGCCCTGTCGTCCTTGACGATGAGACCGTACGCCAGTTCGCCAGCCACTTCCGGGCTGATGAAATGGCCGCCGGCGGCGACCTTGCGAATGGCGCTGATCAGCTGCGCCGAAGCGCTGTCCTTGCACAGATAGCCTGCCGCCCCGGCGCGAATCGTGCGGATGGCATATTCGTCTTCCTTGTACATGCTGAGTACCAGGATCGGCAGCTGCGGCGCCTCGCCGCGAATCTGCCGGATCAGATCGACACCGCTGCGGCCCGGCATCGACATATCGAGCAGCAGGATGTCCCAGCCGCCTTCGCGCACCCGTGCGAGCGTCTCGAAACCGTCGCCGGCCTCGCCTTTAACCGCCATGTCGGGACTGGCGGCAAGGATCTGCTTCAAGCCCTCGCGCACCAGCGTATGGTCGTCGGCAATCAGGATGCGGATCATGCCGCTCCCCCGCCAGACCTCGGAATACAGACCTCGATGTGCGTGCCGCGTCCGGGTTCGCTGTCGATCGTCACCGTCCCGCGCAGCATGCTGACACGCTCACGAATGCCGACGATACCGAAGGACTGGCGTGCCTCGACGGGTTCGGGCGGCAGCCCGCGCCCGTCGTCGGCAATCGTCAGGAAGAGATCGCCGTCGCGCTCCTCGAGCGCAACCATCGCGTGGGACGCCTCGGCATGCCGAGCGATATTGGTCAGCGACTCCTGCACGATGCGGAAGATCGCCGTCGACATCGGCTCATCGAGGCCAAAATCTTCGCGTGACAAGGACAGATCGCAGATCACCCCGAACTGCCGGGAGAAGCGCCGCGCATAGCTCGCCAATGCGGCTTCGAGGCCAAGATCGTCGAGCATGCCCGGACGCAGGTCCTCGCAGATGCGGCGCACCGAATCCACCGTCGTGTTGAGCATCGTGTCGATCGTCGCCAGGCGCTCGGCAATCATCGGATTGCGCGTGGACAAGCTGGCCGTCAGCGCGTTGAAATCGATACGCAGCGCCGTCAGGCTCTGACCCAGCTCGTCGTGCAGTTCGCGGGCGAAACGCCGCCGGTCTTCTTCGCGCACCCGCAACAGGAACTCCGACAGGCGGCGCAGATGTGCTTCGCTCGCTTCAAGCTCGCGCGTCCGCTGGACGACCCGCTGTTCGAGATGACGGCGAATACGGAAAAGATTGGCGTGGGCGCGGGCCCGGCCGAGCACTTCGTCGACGAAAAATGGCTTGCCGACATAATCGACGCCACCGGCATCGAAGGCGGCGACGCGATCGACCCGGCTATCGGAGGCGCTGACGAAGATCACCGGGATATCGCCCGTACGCGGATCGGCCTTGAGCCGCCGGCAGACCTCGTAACCGTCCATGATCGGCATATACACATCGAGCATGATGAGGTCGGGCATTTCCTGCTCGACGAGATCCAGTGCCGCCTGACCGGACTGCGCCCATCGGACCCGGAAACCATCCTGCTCAAGGATGGCCTGCAACAGGACCAGGTTGTCGCTGTTGTCATCGACGATGAGAACGTAGGTCGATTCCATCAACCGCTCACCGTGCAGGACCAGTCGGGAGAAGGCAGGGCGGCGGGCATCGGATCATCACGGCATCATTTAATCAAAATGGTTACTCTATGCAATGCGCGTCAGGAGTCAACTGCTTTGGCCGGCTGACTACGTAGTTTCCGCAAAAAGTTGCAGAAATTACGGATGCACAGCGGACGGCGACTCTGGGAGCATGTCAGCATGGTATCCAGACGTGCGGAAGGGTCGAGGCGCAATGCGCATGCGTACGGCGCCGTCAGAGGACCTTTTTTTGCACGCATTGCAGGAGAATGTCATGAATGAACTGAAACAGGATGTCGCCGCCCGGACGCAGGAAGGTGCGGGCACGACATCGACATCGTCGGCGCTCGCGGAGTTGCGCCAGATTCGCGTCGACGAGGCGCTTGCCCGTTTTGGCGGCGACCAGGAACGCTACATCCACTGGCTGGTCGAATTCACCGACCATGGCCCGAACGCCGCGAGGCAGATCCGGCAGTCGATCACCAGTGGCACCATCGACGCCGCAACCAAGCTTACCCATGCCCTCAAGGGCCGGACGGGCATGCTCGGCATGGGCGAATTGCATGCCATCTGCCAGACGCTCGAACTGGCCCTGCGCAGCGGCGATCCGCCCCTGCTGTGGCTGGAGGAGCTGGAAACCGCCGTCGAGGAAATGCGCGCGCAGATCACAACGGCATTCGGACCGGGTCGCTGACCCGCGCTGATCAACGCAGAATACCTTCCCAACACCATGCCCACATCCTTTTCCGTATACGTCGTCGATGATGACCCTGTCGTGCTCGATGTCATTGGCACCATCCTGAAGGACGATTGCCGCATCAGCACCTTCACCAGCGTCGAAGACTGCCAGTTGAAGCTGGCCGACGAAAAGCCGGATCTCTTCCTGCTCGACGTCAACCTGCCGGGCCTCGACGGCTACACCTTCTGTCGCACGCTCAAGGACGAGTTCGCGACGCACCGGACACCGGTCATCTTCGTCTCCTCGAAGGACACCATCGAGGAGCGCCTGCAGGGTTATGACGCCGGCGGCGAGGACTTCATCGTCAAGCCGTTCGCGCCCGAGGAACTCCGGCGCAAGGTCAAGGTGGCGCAAGCCATGACCGCCAACCACAAGGCGCTCGCCGGGCAGATCGAGGAAGCCGAGATGCTGTCCTCGCTGATCATGGCCAGCATGGACGAAACGGGCATCCTGCTCCAGTTCATGAGCAAGCTCATCGGCATGGAAAGCTGCGATGAAATCGCCGTCGAACTGCTCGAACTGCTGCGCCGGTACCGCCTCGAAGGCGTTGTCCAGACCCGCTTCGACGGTGAGACGAACACGCTGAGCGCCAGCGGCAAGAATATGCCGCTCGAAGTCTCGATCATCGAACACGTGCGCGACCAGGGGCGGATTTTCGAATTCCGCCGCCGCAGCGTGCACAACTTCGAACGCATCACCCTGATGATCAACAACCTGCCGATCGAGGACCCGGACTATTGCGGGCGTCTGCGTGACCATCTCTCGGTCGCCGCCCAGGGTGCCGATTCGCGCCTCAAGGCCATGGCGGCGGAGCAGAGCAGCCGGCGGGCGCAGGTGGCGCTGCTTGGCGCGCTCGACAGCATCGGCTCGACCCTGCGCGAGCTGCAGATGGCCGACGAAGTCAAGACAAAAGCCAGCGCGGCCCTGATCGTCGAACTGCAGAAGACGCTGATCGACTCCTTCTATCGCCTCGGCCTGACCGACAACCAGGAGAAATTCCTGCAGGAACTTGTCGGCGAGTTCATGGCGCGCATGGCCGCCCAGATCAACAGTGCGACGGAGACGCGGGAAACGCTGCAACGCCTGCTGTCAAAGCTGGGAGAGCTGCGCGGCCAGTGACGCGTGGAGATGCTGATGGACTACGCGAAAATGCCGGCCCGCGAAATCGAGCGCCTCGCACGCAACGTGCATCCGGGCGCCTGGACCATCGATTCGTCGCAGCCGTTGGCAACACTGCTCGGCTCCTGCGTCGCCGTCTGCCTGCATGATCCGCTGCTCCGGATCGGCGGCATCAACCATTTCATGCTCCCCGACCTCGTCCGCAGCAAGCACGGCGACGTCGACAGCCTGCTGGCCGGAAACTTCGCCATGGAAGCGCTGCTCAATGCCCTGCTCGGCAAGGGTGCCAAGAAGGTCCGGCTGCAGGCCAAGGCATTCGGCGGCGGCACCATCATCGACACCGACGGCGGATCGCTCAGCATCGGCATGCGCAATGCCAATTTCGCCAAGGAATGGCTGGACCGCGAAGGTATCCCGCTGACATCCTCGGATTTTCTCGGCCCGTGGTCGCGCAAGATCATTTTCCTGCCAACTTCGGGAGACGCTTTCTGCAAGCGGATGGTGACCAACATGGCGACGGCCGAGGTCATTGCCCGCGAAGAGCGGGCTTACGCGCAGACGTTGCAGCAGAAACCTGCGACCACCGACAAGAAGATAGAGCTATTCTGATGTCAGACATTCCGATCACTGCCCAGGAATTCGCGCTGTTCCAGCGGCTCATCTACAAGATCGCCGGGATCAGCCTGAGCGATGCCAAACGCGTGCTACTCGTCGGTCGCCTGAGTCGCCGGCTCAGGCATTACGGACTCGACACCTTCAGCCAGTACTATCGCATGCTGCAAAACGGCGACCAGCCCGAAGAGCTGCAGACCATGGTGGACCTGCTCACCACCAACGAGACCTATTTCTTCCGCGAACCCAAGCACTTCGACTTCCTGCGCAACCAGATCGTCGCACGGCGCAGCAGCCCGACAACCTTCCGGGTGTGGAGTGCCGCCAGTTCGAGCGGCGAGGAAGCCTACTCGATTGCCATGACGCTGGCCGATTCGATGCCGGGCAAGAACTGGGAAATCGTCGGCTCGGACATCAGCACGCAGGTGCTGCGCCGTGCCGCCGCCGGACATTATTCGCTGGCCCGCACCGAAGGCATCCCGAACGACTTTCTCAGGCGCTTCTGCCTGCGCGGCGTGCGCGCCAACGAAGGCACGCTGCTCATCGCCCCGGAACTTCGCCAGCGCGTCAGCTTCCACCAGATCAACCTGACGCTGCGCGTCGACGCCGACATCGGCGAGTTCGACGTCATATTCCTGCGTAATGTTATGATCTACTTCGATCCGGAAACGAAGACGCGGGTCGTGCATAACCTGCTGCCGCGACTCAAGTCGGGCGGCTACCTGTTCATCGGCCATTCCGAAACACTCAACGGCATCACCGACCGGGTGCAGAGTGTCGAGCCGACCATTTACCAGAAGCCATGAAGATGATTCCCAACGCCGATTTCGAGACCGTCGTCCTGCATGCCGGCGATTTCTACTTCGGCGGCGGACGCACGCGCATCTCGACCCTGCTCGGCTCCTGCGTCTCGATCAGCCTCTGGCACCCGCGCCTGCGCATCGGCGGCATGTGCCACTACATGATGGAGGCGCGGCCACGCCCGAGCGACGAAACACTCGACGGCCGCTATGGCAGCGAAGCCTTCCTGATGTTCCTGCAGCACATCAGCCGCAGCGGCACGCAGCCCGGCGACTACCAGGCCAAGCTCTTTGGCGGCGGCAACATGTTCAATGCCGAACGTGGCCGCAATCCTGAAATCGGCGCCCGCAACATCGAATGCGGCAAGCAGTTTCTCGCCGACTACAACATCCCGCTGATCTCCTCGCATGTCGGTGGCAGCGGCCGGCGCAAACTGCATTTCGACCTGTGGACCGGCGACGTCTGGCTCGCCTTCCCGGAGGGCGAAGGCGCCCACGTGCACTCTCACCGGGGCAAACACAACCATGGCTGAGCGCATCAAGGTCATGATCATCGACGACTCGGCCGTCGTCCGCCAGGTCGTCACCCAGGCACTCGCCGCCGATGCCGGCATCGAGGTCGTCGGCGCCGCCTCCGATCCGGTCTTCGCAATGAGCCGGATGCAGACCGTCTGGCCCGACGTGATCATCCTCGACATCGAGATGCCGCGCATGGATGGCATCACCTTCCTCAAGAAGGTCATGGCCAAACGGCCGACCCCGACGATCATCTGCTCTTCGCTCGCCGAACGCGGTGCCAGCGCGACCTTCGCCGCGCTCGAAGCCGGCGCCGTCTCGGTCATCACCAAGCCGAAACTTGGTCTCAAGAGTTTCCTTGAAGACTCATCCAATGACATCGTCCAGGCCGTACGCAGCGCCGCCCGCGCCAACCCGCGCGTGCTCGGCGCGGCACGCCGGCCGGTCGCCGCCGTCGCAAGCGAACGGCATGCGGCGCTGGAACGCACCACCGACCAGGTGATCGCCATCGGCACCTCGACCGGCGGCACCATCGCCCTCGAATCGGTGCTCACCCAGCTGCCCGCGACGACGCTCGGCATCGTCATCGTCCAGCACATGCCGGCGATGTTCACCGCGATGTTCTCCGAACGCCTCAACGACCTCTGCCAGATCGAGGTGCGCGAAGCCTGCCACGGCGACCGCGTCATCCCCGGCCGCGCCCTGATCGCGCCCGGCGGCAAACACATGACGCTGCGCCGCAATGGCGCCCAATATGTCGTCGACGTTGCCGACGGACCGCTCATCAACCGGCACAAACCCTCGGTCGACGTCCTCTTCCGCTCGGTCGCCAAGATCGCCGGCGCCAATGCGCTTGGCATCATCATGACCGGCATGGGCGACGACGGCGCGCGCGGCATGCGCGAAATGCATGACGCCGGCGCGCGCACCATCGCACAGGATGAGGCCAGCTGCGTCGTCTTCGGCATGCCGAAGGAAGCGATCAAGCTCAGCGCCGTCGACCAGGTCATTCCGCTCGACCAGATCCCGGCCGCGATCGTCGGCCACTCCGCCCGCCACCTCAAAGGAGACAGCTGATGGACCCCCTGTCTGCCCTGGAAGGCATCGCGGCCGACGCGGCGCGCGGTGACATCGTCTTCCCGACCCACACCGACATCGCCCTGCGCGTGCAGCGCCGGCTCGATGACCCCGATTGCAGCAGCGAAGCGCTCGTCAAGCTGCTGGCAGCCGAACCGCTGCTCTCGGCACGCGTACTCTCGCTCGCCAACTCGACCGCCTACAACCCGGGCGGCCGCAGCATCACCGATCTCAAGAACGCTGTCGCACGCATCGGTTACGCCGCCCTGCGCGCGCTCACCGCCTCGACTGTAGTCCGCCAGATGCAGGGCATGTCGAACGATCCGGCACACCGCGCGATTGCCGCCCGCCTCTGGGAACACACCACGCATGTCGCGTCGCTGGCCCGTCTGCTCGCCCGCCGCGTTACCCGACAGAATCCCGACGCCGCGTTCTTTGCCGGCGTCGTGCACGAAGTCGGCAGTTTCTACCTGATCTCGCGCGCCGCCGCCTTTCCCGGACTGCTCGAGGGCGAACGCACCCTGGAAACATGGTGCGGCGACGGCGAGGCGCTGGTCGGACGCGCCGTACTTAAGGCGCTCGACGTGCCCGCCTCGGTTGCCGAGGCCATGGAGGTGCTGTGGGGCGGCTATCTCGCCATGCCACCGTCCTCGCTCGGCGACACCCTGCTCCTCGCCAACGAACTGGCGCCGGTCGAATCGCCGCTCGACGCGCTCGAGAGCATGAGCCGCAAGAATCTGCCGGTCGAGCTCGACCTCCTGATCAACGACGAAACACTGACGTCGATCCTGGCCGAGTCGGCAGACGAAGTGCAGTCGCTGCGCCAGGCGCTGGCCTGACGCGGAAGACCTGCTGTACTACGTAGTTCCCGCAAATTCCTGCGGTTTTCACGGATGCACAAATCGATCGGCATTTGAGAGCATTCACCAGTCATGGCAAACCCCGCAGACCGCGTGGTCTGAAACGACGAGACCGTACCACCGTCGACCACATTTAAAAGGAACAACATGCGCACAATCATGCTGGTGGATGACTCCGCCACCATTCTGTTGAGCATTTCGAGCATTCTGAGCAAAGCTGGCTACGGTGTCGAAAAAGCGGCCAATGCCGAACTCGCGCTGCAGAAGTTCACCGCCGGCGTCAAGGTCGATCTGCTCATCACCGACCTCAACATGCCGGGAATGAACGGCATCGAACTGATCCGCGAAGTCCGCAAATTGCCGGCCTACAAATTCATGCCGATCCTCTTCCTGACGACCGAGTCGCAGCAAAGCCGCAAACTCGAAGCCAAGGAAGCCGGTGCTTCCGGCTGGATCGTCAAACCGGCCACTGCCGACGAGCTGCTCAACACCATCAAACTGGTCCTCAAATAAGGATCTGACATGACGCCGTTGGCGAATTCGCCACGCCGGCAAATCGGCCGCCGCGCGCTGGCGGTACAGGTCTCGGCCGCGATCCTGGTCGCGGTGCTGGTCTATGTGCAGCATCCCTGGTACCACACGACGCTGGCGCCGACGCTCGGCCTCGATGCGCGCATCATCGACACGCTCGGCACCTTCGGTATCCTGCTTTTCTTCATCGCGTTCCAGCGCGTCATCTCGACGCTGTATTTCCGCGACGCCTACTTCGGCCTGCGCGAAGTCATCGAAGACCCGCGGCCGCGCTGCAACACCGACCGCCTGTGCGACCGCATGATCATCCCTGAGCTGCGCCAGATCGCCCCGGTCAATCAGCTGCTGGTCGAGCAATTGCACGACGTCGTTGCCCAGACCGAGAAGGCGGCTTTCGACATCGCCGAACGCCTGCATGCCGTTGACAATGTCATCAACGACCTGCAGCAGGTCGTCACCGCCGCCAGCGTCGAAACGATCGGCATCGCCCAGAGTTCTGAAAGCCGGTCGACGCAGAACCAGCTCCTGATCGAACGCCTGAAGACCTTCATTCATCAGCGTCTTGACGATACGCAGCGCGAGGCGGCTGAGAGCAAGGAGGTCATCGACCGGACCGAATCGCTGATGAAACTCGCCGAGCTTGTCGGCGCCATCTCGGCACAGACCAAGCTGCTCGCGCTCAACGCCGCCATCGAGGCCGCACGCGCCGGCGAAACCGGACGCGGCTTCGCCGTCGTCGCCGACGAGGTCCGCAAGCTGTCGGAAAGCACCGATGCCGCCGTCGACAAGATCAGCGCCGGCATCGGCGCCGTCTCGGCGATCATCGAAAGCCAGCACCGGAAAAAACTCGACCACCAGCGCATCGACGAGGAGCAGAAGGCGCTCGAGGCCTTCGCGTCGCAACTCGAATCGCTCGACCAGAGCTATCGGCAGATGGTCGACAAGGAACACGACGTCATCGCCCGCATCGGCGAAAGCAGCGAGGAACTCGCTCAGATGTTCGTCGGCGCGCTGGCCAGCGTGCAATTCCAGGACGTCACCCGGCAACAGATCGAGCACGTGATCGACGGGCTCAAGGCCGTCGGCACCCATACCGTTGCCGTCGCCGACGCCTGCGCCCCCGGCGCCTGCGACAACCCGCCGGAAGGGCTGCCGACACTGAAGGAACGGATGGACACGCTGTATGCGAGCTACGTCATGGAGAACCAGCGCGACATCCATGACCGGGCGCTCGGCCGCACCACGCCGGAACGTCCGGCCGCCGGGACGAAAAACCGGATCGAGTTGTTCTAGGAGAAAAGCGCCATGCCAACGACACAACGACTGAGCGTGACCGAAGATTTGACGATCTACCATGCGCTCGATCAGAAAAACCTGCTGCTCGATGCGCTTCTGACCTGCGACGTGCTCGAACTCGACCTCGTGCAGGTCGGCGACATCGACACCGCCGGACTGCAGTTGCTCATCATGCTCAAGAAAGAAGCGCAGCGCACCGGCAAGCGCGTGGCGATCGTCGCGCACAGCCAGGCGGTGCAGTCGGTCATCGACTTCTGCAACCTGGCCGCCGAACTCGGCGACCCGCTGCTCATTCCGGCAGCGCAGACGGCATAGCGGAATACGATTTCGGAGAACACCATGGACGAACTGACCAGCGTGTATGTGCAGGAAAGCCGGGAGCAGTTGGCCGAGATGGAAGCCGGTTTGCTGCGGCTCGAACAGACGCCCGACGACCGCGACACGATCAACGCGGTATTCCGGGCGGCGCATACCATCAAGGGCGGCTCCGGCGTCATCGAATGCCATTTCATCGAGCACTTCACCCACCTCGTCGAGAACCTCCTCGACGCGCTGCGCAACGAGGAAATCGGGCTGACCAGCGCCATGACGACCTTGCTGCTCGAATGCTGCGATCATATGGGCCGCCTCGTCGACACCCTGGCGGCCGGCGCCCCCGAGCCGGAACCGGCGCTCAGCGCGGAAGGCGAGGCGCTGACCGAACGCCTGAAAGACGTGATCGCCGCCGAACAGGGCCAGGGCGGCTCGTCGAGCCTGACGGTGGCCGACGACACGGTCGAGGTCGAGAATCTCGGCAACGGCGTCGTCAACACCGACAGCTGGCACATCTCGGTACGCTTCGGCCGCAACGTCATGCGCGGCGGCATGGACCCGCTCTCCTTCCTGCGCTACCTCGGCAACCTCGGCGAGATCATCGGCACCGAAACCATCACCGACGCGATGCCCGCCGCCGCAGACATGGACCCGGAATCCTGCTACATGGGCTTCGAGATCCGCCTGCAGACACGCGCCTCGAAATCCGAGATCGAACGCGTCTTCGACTTTGTCCGCGACGATTGCGACCTGCGCATCCTGCCGCCGCAAAGCACCGTCACCGACTACATCCGCCTGATCAACGAACTGCCCGAAGACAACCTGCGCCTCGGCGAGATGCTGGTGCGTTGCGGCGCGCTGACCCAGGCCGAAGTCGACGCCGGCCTCAAGGCCCAGCACGCCTCCGAAGATACGCCGACCGCCGACGCCATGGCCGTGCCGCTCGGCGAGATCCTCGTCGAAAACCGCATGGTGCACAAGGAAATCGTCGATGCCGCGGTCAACCGCCAGACGCAGATCGTCGACAAGAAAGCGCGCGAAGCCCAGCTCGTCCGCGTCCACGCCGACAAGCTCGACCAGCTCATCGACCTCGTCGGCGAGCTCGTCATCGCCGGCGCCTCGGCCAACCTGCTGGCGCTCAAGAGCAACCAGTCCGATCTTGTCGAGGCCACCTCGATCCTCTCGCGTCTCGTTGAAAGCATCCGCGATTCGGCGCTGCAGCTCCGCATGGTGCAGATCGGCGACACCTTCAACCGCTTCAACCGCGTCGTCCGCGACGTCTCGAAGGAACTCGGCAAGGAAATCGAACTGTCGATCAGCGGCGCCGACACCGAACTCGACAAGACCGTCGTCGAAAAGATCGGCGACCCGCTCATGCACCTCGTGCGCAACTCGCTCGACCACGGCATCGAACCGGTCGCCGTCCGCCTCGAACGCGGCAAACCGGCCTGCGGACGCGTCTCGCTCAACGCCTATCATGACTCCGGCATCATCGTCATCCAGGTCTCGGACGACGGCGGCGGACTCAACCGCGAGAAGATCCGGGCCAAGGCGATCGAGCGCGAGCTGATCCAGCCGGGCGACAACCTCGGCGACAAGGAAATCATCAACCTCATCTTCGAACCCGGCTTCTCAACCGTCGACAAGGTCTCCAACCTGTCCGGACGCGGTGTCGGCATGGACGTCGTGCGCCGCAACATCCTGGCGCTGCGCGGGACGGTCGATGTCGAATCGGTCGAAGGCCAGGGCTCGACCTTCACCATCCGGCTGCCGCTGACGCTGGCTATCATCGACGGCTTCCTCGTCGGCATCGACAAGGCCGCGTACGTCATCCCGCTTGACTCGGTCGTCGAATGCATCGAGCAGAAAAATCTCACCGGCGACCGCAACTTCCTCAACCTGCGCGGCGAGGCCCTGCCTTTCATCCGCCTGCGCGACATCTTCGAAATTCCGGGCGAGGCGCCGGCGCGCGAAAGCATCGTCGTCGTCCAGTCCGGCGGACGCCGTGCCGGCATCGTCGTCGATCACCTGATGGGCGAATTCCAGACGGTGATCAAGCCGCTCGGGCGCATGTTCGCGCACCTGCGCGGCATCGGCGGCTCGACCATTCTGGGCAGCGGCGAAGTCGCCCTCATCCTCGACGTCGGCGCCCTCGTCAATCTCGTTACCCGCGCTGAAGAAGAGCGTCTGCTGCCGCACCGGCATACGCTTGCGCTCGCGTCCTCTTCCACCAATTCCACTGCGATTCCCTCGGGGAGATAAACCATGTTCAAGAATCTGAAAATCGGCCTCCGGCTCGGCCTTGGCTTCGGCGTCGTCCTGCTCCTGCTGGTCCTGCTGTCGACTCTCTCGATCGAACGCATCAGCACCATCAACAACGACACCGTCGACATCGTCGAAAACCGCATGCCGAAGATCGAAATGGCCACCGAGATTCGCGAGAACCTGCTGATCATGGCCCGTTCGATCCGCAGCCTGATTATGTCGAACGACAAAGCCTTCGAAAAACTGCAGGTCGACACCATCATGAAGGCGCGTCAGCGCAATACCGAACTGGTCGAAACGCTCAAGCCCCTGCTCAACACGGAAAAGGGCAAGGCGCTACACGCCAAGATGGTCGACGCGCGCGCCAAATATGTTGCCGTCCTGAACGTGCTGATCCCGATCGCCAACAGCAACTCGCCGACGTACAACGCCGAAAAGGCCACGGCACTGCTGTTCGGCGAATACACAACGGTAGCCGGGGTGTATCTCGACATCACCAAGGAATTCTCCGATTTCCAGAAGAACGGCGCCGAGGCAGCCGGGAAGAATGCGATCGCCGACGCCAAGGCCGCCCGGACGACCATCATCAGCATTGCCGCGATCGCGTTGCTGCTCGGTTTCATGCTCGCCTGGTGGATCACGCGCAGCATCACCGCGCCGGTCAATGCCGTCAGCGACGCCGCCAAGAAGATGGCGGTCGGCGACTTCAAATTCACGCTGAACAACGACGCCAAGGATGAAGTCGGCGACGTCTCCCGCGCCGTTGCTTCGGTGCAGCAGGCGGTCCAGGCGATGAGTGCCGACGCGACGATGCTGTCGACGGCAGCAGTGGAAGGGAAGCTCGCGACACGTGCCGACGCCTCGAAGCACCAGGGCGATTTCCGCGTCATCGTCCAGGGCGTCAATGACACCCTCGACGCCGTCATCGGCCCCTTGAACGTGGCCGCCAAGTATGTCGACGACATCTCCAGGGGCGCCATCCCGGCCAGGATCACCGACAGCTACAACGGCGATTTCAACACCATCAAGAACAACCTCAACACCTGTATCGACGCTGTCAATGCCCTCGTCGCCGACGCCGCCATGCTGGCCAAGGCAGCGGTGGAAGGGAAGCTCGCGACGCGTGCCGACGCCTCGAAGCATCAAGGCGACTTCCGCGCCATCGTCAAGGGCGTCAACGACACGCTCGACGCCGTCATCTGCCCCTTGAACGTCGCCGCCAAGTATGTCGACGACATCTCCAGAGGCGCCATCCCGGCCAAGATCACCGACAGCTACAACGGCGACTTCAACACGATCAAGAACAACCTCAACACCTGCATCGACGCCGTCAATCAACTCGTCGCCGACGCCAACATGCTCTCCGCCGCCGCCGTCGCCGGACGCCTCGACACCCGTGCCGACGCCAGCAAGCATCAGGGCGATTTCCTCAAGGTCGTTCAGGGCGTCAACGACACGCTCGACGCCGTCGTCGGCCCGATCCAGGACGTTCAGCGCGTCATGGGCGCGATGGAACAGGGCGACATGACCCAAACCATCACCCGTAACTATCAGGGCGATTTCGACACGCTCAAGCGCGCGATCAACAACACCATCGCCAAACTCTGCGAGACGATCACCCAGATCAACACCGCTGCCGACGCGCTCACCAACGCTGCCAGCCAGGTCTCCGCCACCGCCCAGTCGCTCTCGCAGTCCTCCAGCGAACAGGCTGCTTCGGTCGAGGAAACCACCTCGTCGATGGAACAGATGACCGCCTCGATCTCCCAGAACACCGAGAACGCCAAGGTCACCGACAACATGGCTTCGAAGTCGGCCAAGGAAGCCGCCGAGGGTGGCGAAGCCGTCACCCGCACCGTCGAGGACATGAAGAGCATCGCCAACAAGATCAGCATCATCGACGACATCGCCTACCAGACCAACCTGCTGGCGCTCAACGCCGCCATTGAAGCCGCCCGTGCCGGCGATCACGGCAAGGGCTTCGCCGTCGTCGCCGCCGAAGTGCGCAAGCTGGCCGAACGCTCGCAGATCGCCGCCCAGGAAATCGGTGGCCTCGCCTCCTCCTCGGTCAAGCAGGCCGAGCGTGCCGGCGCGCTGCTGACCGAAATGGTCCCGTCGATCCGCAAGACCTCGGACCTCGTCCAGGAAATCGCCTCGGCCAGCCAGGAGCAGTCTTCCGGCGTCGCTCAGATCAACGGCGCCATGGGACAGCTCAACCAGACGACGCAGCAGAACGCCTCGGCTTCGGAAGAGCTCGCCGCCACCGCCGAGGAACTCGGTGCCCAGGCCAACGAGCTGCAGCAGACGATGACCTTCTTCAAGCTCGACGACAACGACGCCAGCGCCCGCTTCGCCCGCCAGGCCCCGCCGGCGCGCAGCCCGGCCAAGGCCGCACCGTCGCGCGTCGCCGCCGTCTCATTCAATGACGGCGACTTCGAGCGCTTCTGAGGAATCGCACCATGGCACAGATCGCCTCTTCCGCTGCCGCCCCCGTCCCCGCCGGGGGCGCCGTCGCCGTCCATGACGCGCCGTCGCAGCAGTACCTCACCTTCTCGCTCGGCGGCGAGATGTTTGCCGTCGGCATCCTCAACGTCAAGGAAATCATCGAGTACGGCCATCTCACCGAGATCCCGATGATGCCCGGCTTCATCCGCGGCGTCATCAACCTGCGCGGCAGCGTCGTCCCCGTCATCGATCTCTCCGCCCGCTTCGGCGGAAAAACCACCGAGGTCTCGCGACGCACCTGCATCGTCATCGTCGAGGTCGCCGACGACGATACCCGCCACGACATCGGCATCATGGTCGACGCCGTCTCCGAAGTCCTCGACATCCCCGCCAGCGAAATCGAACCGCCGCCTTCCTTCGGCGCAAAAATCCGCGCCGACTTCATCTTCGGCATGGGCAAGATCGCCGGCAAGTTCGTCATCATCCTCAACATCGGCAAGGTCCTCTCCGTCGATGAAATCGCAATGCTCACCAGTACCGAGGGGCTCTCGGCGGACATCGCCGCGAGCACGCCCCCAAGCTAGCCGACAAGACAATCCCACTTCCCACGGACACAAGGGATACGATCATGAAACGCGATTTTCTCAAGCACCCCCGCCCGGCCCCCCCGATCGCCACAGTGGCGAAGCTCCCCGATAACGACGACTTCGCCCAGCCCGACGCAGCCATTCCCCCTCGCCAGGTGGCAGCGACACAGCGCTGCAATCACTGGTCGCCGGTGATCCCGCCGCTCACGCAGACATCGAAGCATCACTGAGCCCTCTTTCGCATCATGAACGCTCATAATGCCGTGTCATCGACGCCGGCGCCGGCCGCCGGACCGGTCGCGCCTTCCAGAGCTTTCAGGCGCAGGGTCACCGACAATGAGGTCGTACTGATCGTCGACGACTCGCCAGAGAACCTCAGCGTTCTCGGCGACCTGCTGCAGAACGCCGGCTATCGCGTCAAGGTCGCCAACTCCGGGCGCGCCGCGCTGCACTTCGCCGACAAGGCGCCGGTCCCGTCACTGATCCTGCTCGACATCATGATGCCGGACATCGACGGCCACGAAGTGTTGCGCCAACTGCGCAGCCAGCAGAGTACCCGCGACATCCCGGTGATTTTCCTGACCGCCAAGAATACCGGCGAAGACGAGGAGTGGGCCTTCTCGGCCGGCGTCGCCGATTACATCGTCAAACCCTTCCGCCCGGCCATCATCCTCGCCCGCGTCCGCAGCCAGCTCCTCGTCCGCCAGGCCCGTCACTGGCTGGTCGGCCAGAACCAGGCGCTCGAAGCCGAAGTCGAGCGCCGCATGCGCGAGAACCAGGAAATCCAGAACGTCAGCATCCGCGCACTCGCCCACCTCGCCGAAACCCGCGACTATGAAACCGGCAAGCACATTCAACGCACGCAGGAATACGTCCGGGTGCTGGCCGCGCACCTCACCACGAATCCGCGCTTCGCCAGCACGCTGACACCGGGCTACATCGACACGCTCGTGCGTTCCGCCCCGCTTCATGACATCGGCAAAGTCGGCATTCCTGATCACATCCTGCTCAAACCTGGCCGGCTGACCGATGCCGAGCGGGAGATCATGAAGACGCACACGACGCTCGGCAGCAACGCCATCGCCACCGCCGAGGAGGAAGCCTCGACCGACGTCGCCTTCCTCGCCCAGGCAAAGGAAATCGCACGCTGGCACCATGAGCGCTGGGACGGCAAAGGCTATCCCGACGGACTCTCCGGCGAGGGCATTCCGATCTCGGCGCGACTGATGGCGCTGGCCGACGTCTTCGACGCCCTGATCTCGCGCCGCATCTACAAGGACGCGATCGACTTCTCGAGCGTCCGCGATATCATCATCGCCGAGCAGGGCAAACAGTTCGATCCCGACGTCGCGCAAGTATTCCTCGACCACTGGGAGGAGTTCGAGGCCATCGCACTGCATTACGGTCTCGATCGATGAGTGGAAAGCCGGACATGATCAACGCCGCCGTCAATCGCATTCTTCTCGCGCTCAAGCAGCGGCGGTCGGTCGTCATCGTCGCGATTTACCTGCTGGTCGCCGCGGGGATCCTGCTGGCGAGGGAACTCTGGATTGACAGCCTGCCCCGCGAAATGCACCGGTTCTTTGCGACCGGGATCAATTTCGTCCTGATTCTCGCTTCGATTGCATTCATCCTCCTGGCACTGTCGATCCGTCGCACGCCGGCGTCCCAAACATCGCCAGCACTGATCGCGCCGTACAAGACACGCTACCTGACCCTCCTGTTCCTCGTCCTGCTGCTGATCGTCCCGGGGATTGCCGGCGTCTTCGTGGACATGGAGACGCGCAAGGCCGAGCACAACGCCTTCGATGCCCTGTCGACGATTGCCCGGCTCAAGAGTGACCAGATCGAGAACTGGTTGAACGAGCGGCAAAGCGACGCCGAGATTTTTGCCCGAAGCAGCGCACTCTCGCGCCTCGTCGAGCGCTTCAAGGTTGATGCGCACAATGAAGCGGGCGAATTCATCGCCAACCGCATCGGCGCCATTCGCGCGACCAAAAGCCATTACCGCTCGATCGCCCTGACCAGCGAAAAAGGCGGACTCATCCTCGTCGACGGCACCGCCATGCCGCCGACCGAACCGATCCAGGTGCTGCTGAAAAAGGCGCGCACCCAAGGCACGGTCGTGCACAGCGAACTGATAACGACACCGGATGGCGGCGCCACCATGTATTTCGTCGCGCCGCTCCGGCACAGCGACGCACCGGGAAAAACAACGCTGTCGGGCTTCGCCGTTTTCTGCGTCGACGTCGAGGCCGATCTCTTCCAGGACCTGGCGCAATGGCCGATGTCGAACCACAGCGGCGAGATCCTGCTGCTGCAGAAACGCGCTGACCAGGCCGTCATGCTGAACCCGCCGCGCGATGGCAAGATGCAGGTGTACGGCCCCGGGATCCCGTTGACCACCCCGAAGGCAGTTGCCGCAATGGCCTTTGCGGAAGGTGCCAACGGCAAGCTCGTCGGAGAAAACTACGCGGGGAAGGCGGTCCTGGCGACATTCCGGCCGGTACGCGACACCCCCTGGATCGTTCTCGCCAGCGTCGAACATGGCGAAGTCATGACGCCGGTGTGGGACGCGGCCGCCTGGGTTCTCTCGATCGCCATCGTCGCGACCCTGATCACCATGAGCGTGCTGGCGCTGCTCTGGCGACAGCGTGAAAACGCCCACCAACTCTACCTCGCCAGCGAAAGAAACAAGGCCGACCAGCTGCTCCAGCGCTTCTTCGACCTGCCCTTTGTCGGCATGGCGATCTTCTCGCCGACGATGCATCGCTTCGTCCGGGTCAACGAGCGCGCCTGCCAGATCGCCGGCTATGACAATGATGAACTCGTCGAACATACCTGGTTCGACGTCGTTCATCCCGAAGACATAGCGACCGTGCGCGAAAAGGTGCGGGCCATTTTCACCGAGAACGCCGATAGCGCCACACTCGAGCACCGGGCCGTGCGCAAGGATGGCACGATCATCTTCGTCAACCTCGACATCCGGGCGGTGAGAACCCCCGAAGGCGTGATCGAATACATCATCGGCACCGCCGAAGACATTACCCAGCGCAAGCATGACGAACTGGCGCTGCGCATCGCCAATGCCAAGCTCAAGAAGAACCAGGAAGAACTCGAAGCGCAGAACGCCTCGCTTCGCCAGGCAAAGGCGGCGCTCGAAGAATCGCGCAGCCGCTACGTGAGCCTGTACGAATTCGCGCCAGCCGCCTATCTGACCCTGTCGCTCGACGGCGACATCCAGCGCATCAATCACACCGGCATCGGCCTGCTGGCCGTCGCGCGCGACCGCATCTCCGGGACGAACTTCGCTGAATTCATCGATCACGACGACTTGCCGCTGTGGAATGAATTCATCGACGCCGTGACCCAGCGCAAGGAAGCGCATGGTTTCGAATTCAGGCTCGCCGCCCGCAAAGGTGGCCGGGCCCACGCCCTGCGCGCCGAAGGCGCCATGCAGATGCTGCCCGACGAGCCGAAGGCGATACGCATGACGCTGACCGACATCAGCGAGCAGAAGCAGGCCGAACTGGCGCTCAAGGCAAGCGAAGCGCGCTATGCCAGCCTATTCACCCGCAATAACATGGCAATGCTGCTGATCGATCCGGATTCGGGCGCCATCGTCGACGCCAACGAGCAGGCTTGCCGCTATTACGGCTGGAACCTCGACACGCTCTGTTCGATGTACATCCAGGACATCAACGTGCTGCCCGGCGACAGCATCCGTGCACGCATGCAGATCGTCGCCAGCCAGGATCACCACCACTTCCAGTTCCGGCACCGCCGGGCCGGCGGCGACGTGCGCGATGTCGAGGTCTTTTCGGGACCGATCGAGATCGGCGACCGAACGCTGCTGCTTTCCTCGATCCAGGACATCACCAAACGCAAGAAGGACGAACAGACGCTGCGCATGCTCTCCGAAGCGGTGCGCCAGAGTCCCGACGCCGTCGTCATTACCGACACACAAGCCCGCATTGTCTACGTCAACGAGGCCTTCACCGACCACACCGGTTTCACCCGCCATGAAGCGCTGGGCCAGAACCCGCGCATGCTCCATTCCGGCGAGACGCCGCCCGAAGTCTTCACTTCGCTCTGGGACACGCTGCGACGCGGTGAATCCTGGCGCGGCGAATTCCATAACCAGCGCAAGGACGGCACCCGCTTCGTAGAATTCGCCGTTGTTGCGCCGATCCGCCAGGACGACGGCACGGTCACCCACTATGTCGCCGTCAAGGAAGACGTCACCGAAAAACAGCGGCTGAACGACGAACTCGTGCGCTACCGCGATCATCTCGAGGAACTCGTCGACGACCGCACGGCGCAACTGGCCGAAGCCCGCCTCCAGGCGGAACTGGCGAACAAGGCCAAGAGCGTCTTCCTCGCCAACATGAGTCACGAGATTCGCACGCCGATGAACGCCATCGTCGGCCTGGCTCACCTCCTGCGCAGCAGCGACCCGACGCCCCGCCAGGTGGACCGGCTCGAAAAAATCGAGAACGCCGCATCTCACCTCCTGTCGCTGATCAACAACATCCTCGACCTCTCCAAGATCGAGGCCGACAAGATGGAGATCGAGGAAACCGATTTCACGCTGCCGTCCATCCTCGACGACGTCCGCGGCCTGATCACCGACGAAGCGCGCCATAAACGCCTGCCGGTCATGGTTGACCCCGGCAACGTGCCGCTCTGGCTGCGCGGCGACCCGACGCGACTGCGCCAGGCGCTGCTCAACTACGCCGCCAATGCCGTCAAATTCACAGAACAAGGTCATATCGCGCTGCGTGCCGTCCTGCTCGATGACGACGGCGACACGCTGCATGTACGTTTCGAGGTCGAAGACACCGGCATTGGCATCCCCGAAGAAAAAATTCCGGAGCTGTTCCAGACTTTCGAACAGGCCGATTCCTCGACCACGCGCAAATACGGCGGCAGCGGCCTGGGCCTTGCCATCACCCGGCGCCTGGCCGAACTGATGGGCGGCGAAACCGGTGTGCATAGCGAACGCCACCGCGGCAGCACCTTCTGGTTCACCGCTCGCCTGAAGCATGGCAAGGGCATCCGCCCGAATATCGTCGAACCGGCCACCGCGATCAATCTGGAGCATGAAATCCTGACGCACCATGCCGGCGCACGGGTCCTCATCGCCGATGATGTCGAGGTCAATCTCGAAGTCGCCCAACTGCTGCTGCACAGCGTCGGCTTGCAGGTCGATTCGGCACGCAACGGTCGCGAAGCGATCGACAAGGCGCGTACGACGCCCTATGACCTCATCCTGATGGACATCCAGATGCCGGAAATGAACGGACTGGATGCTTCGCGTGCCATCCGCGCGCTCCCCGGACATGCCGGCATCCCGATCCTGGCGATGACCGCAAACGCCTTCGACGAAGACCGTCGCGCCTGCATGCAGGCCGGGATGAACGACTTCATCACCAAGCCGGTCAATCCGGACAAACTCTACGGCGTGCTGATGCGCTGGCTGCCGCGCAATGATGCGCGGGTTACACCCGCCAACAAAGACAAGGCAGTACCACCCCGGGACGACACGCCACGCTCACTCGGTGAACAACTCGCCGGCATCGAGGAACTCGACCTCGAGCAGGGCCTCGCCCGCGTTCGCGGCGATGAAGCCAAATACCGGCACGTCATTGAACTGTTCCTGCAGCGACATGAATTCGATGCGAATATCCTCAGCGAAGCCCTCGCCGCAAATGACCTCGACCGCTTTGAGCAGGTTGCCCACGCGCTCAAGGGAACGGCGGCGCTGATCGGCGCGACACCCGTCGCCGAGGCCGCCGGACGCCTGATGACGGCACTGCGCCGCTCGGCGCCGATCGAGGAGCTCGACACCGTTTACCAACCGCTACGGCAACATCTGGTCGGATTGATCGAAGTTCTGCAGCGCTTACGCGAACAGAATACCGGCAACACGGAAGCGGCCGCCCCCAATTACGCGCGCTGCCACGAAATCCTGATGCTCCTCGAAAAATTGCTTGAAGCGGGTGACATCGCGGCCGGTTCGCTCGTCCGGAAGGAGCGGAAGTTTCTCCTGCTCACGCTCGGAAACAGTGTCGAGGCAATGCTCTCGGCCATCGACATATTCGATTTCGCGCTTGCGCTCGCCGAAGTCCAGCGCATCCAGCGCAAGCTTGATGAAGAAACGGTATCGGCGTGACGCGTCACTGCGATGACAGCGTCGTTTTCCCCGGAGGCATCGCCTCGATGACGATGCGCACAAGCTCGGCGATCGAGCCGGCCTGCAACTTCTGCATGATGAGTTGGCGGTAGGTTTCGGCCGTACGCGTACTGATGCCGAGTTCCTCGGCGATCACCTTGGTCAGCTTGCCCTCGAAGATCCCTTGCAGAACCTCCTTCTCGCGCGGCGTGAGCAAGGCAATGCGTTCGCCCATGCGGCGGTTGCGGGCCTGCAACTCGGCGCGTTCGCGGTCGATACGCAAACCATCCTGGATACGTTCGATCAACTGCTGCGAGGAAAACGGTTTCTGGAAGAAATCGAGCGCCCCGCCGCGCATGGCGCGGACAACCGACTGAACCTCGGCATACGCGGATACGAAAATCATCGGCAGGTTGATATTCCGCCGGTGTAATTCTTCCTGGAGTTCCAAGCCGCTCATGCCGGGCATGCGCAGATCGCTGACGATGCACCCCTCGAGATCCTCGAGCGGTTCCTCGAGAAACAGCACGGCGGTTTCAAACACCTTGCAGGGAAGGTTGACCGATTCGACAAGATCAACCAGCAGAAAACTGGCTACCGGATCGTCATCGATCAGGTAAACCGTCGGGTCGCTTCGCGCTGATTTATCGTTAGTCATTCGTCTCGGGTGTGAGCGGCCTATGCGTTTTTTAAATGGATACCGACACGGCGAGGATAATACCCATTCGAGATTATCGCTGCAACAACATGATTAATATGGGCACCAAAAAATGAAATCCCGGCCAAAACGCCACAGCGAGGCGTCCCGACCGGGAGCAGGATGACGATGCCTTACTTCAAAATGCCGCGGTCCTTCATCCTGTCGCAGACGTTGTAGCGCGGTTCCGGCAAGGTCACACCCTTTTCCTTGGCGCGCGTTTCCATGAGCGCATGCTGCGCGCTCTGCACCGTCTTGCACTCATCATAAGTCTTGAGAGAACGCATCTTGTCGCGATGGGCCGTCCGCTCCTCCGGTGTCATCAGTGACCATCCGGCGGTGTTGCGCTGGTTGTAACGCATCATGCCCGGACCCATGCCGTGCCGCGGTCCACCTCCCATTCCCGGACCCATTCCCGGACCGCCACGTCCGCCGGGGCCCATGCCGGGACCGCCGCCCCAACCCGGACCACAATTGCTCGTGCACGGTCCCGCACCCGGACCACCCTGAGCCCCCGGCCCACTCTGGGCCATCGTCGGCAAGGCGAGGGCGCTTCCCACCAGCAAGGCCACCAGCAAACTGATGCCACGTTTCGTCATCGTCATGATCGTCTCCTTTTCGAGTCAAACCGGGCGACGGCATCTCCGTCGTCCACGGCTGTCATTTGGCGCCCGCAATGTAAGCGCCATATTGCCGGCCACCCCCGAATTGCATCCCGCTGTTGCATGCCCCCGATCTGCAACACTGTGTTACAAAAGCGCTTCCGCTCCCGGAAGAGTTGACGTCTAATCGCATCAGCATCCTCCCGACAACGATTCATGGAAAAAGCCGATACCATCCTTATCGTCGACGACGATCCAGAAATCCGCCGCCTGCTCGTCGACTACCTCGTCCGCAACGGTCTTGCCGCGCAGCCGGCACGAGACGGTCGCGAGATGTGGCAGCAACTCGAACGCCATGTCATTGACCTCGTCATCCTCGACCTGATGCTGCCCGACAGCGACGGACTGACGCTCTGCCGCGATCTGCGCGCCCGGCCGGCGACGGCTGCACTGCCGATCCTGATGCTGACGGCACGGGCCGAAGATACCGATCGCATCATCGGCATCGAAATGGGCGCCGACGACTATCTGGTCAAGCCCTTCAACCCGCGCGAATTGCTGGCCCGGATCAAGACCATCCTGCGCCGTACCCGCGCGCTGCCGCCCAACCTGCGGCCCGAACCGACACGCTGCCTGCATTTTTCCGGCTGGTGCCTCGACACCGCCGCCCGCCTGCTGACCGCGCCCGATGGCGTCGTCAGCCCGCTCTCGGGCGGCGAATTCCGCTTGCTGCGCATCCTGCTCGAACACCCGAACCGCGTCCTCAACCGCGACCAGCTTATGGAGATGATCCACGGACGCGAGGCCGATGCCTATGACCGCGCCATCGACGTCCAGATCAGCCGACTGCGCCAGCGCCTGCGCGACGACAGCCGCGAGCCGATGTTGATCAAGACGGTGCGCGGCGAAGGCTATGTGCTGGCGAGCACCGTCGAAGGGCGTAGCACATGCGACTGAGCCTGTTCGCCCGCATGGCGCTGATCCTGGCGCTCGGTCTGCTCGGCACGCAGCTCGTCAGCCTCTGGCTGCACTGGGGCGAACGCGCCACCGTCGTCACGCAAACGCGCGGACAACACTGGATCGACCGCGTTGCCGAGGTCGTGCGCGTACTCGAAGCCGAAGGCCCGGAACAGCGGCCAGCAGCCCTGGCGGCACTGCGTTCCAGCGACCTGCGCATCCATCCGATTGAGGCCAGCCAGGTCGCGCCGTATCCGCCGCGCGGACAGTTCCAGGCAACCATCGCCGCCCGCCTCGGCAATGACATCGAGGTACGCTCGGCCGGCGGCGGCATGGGTCCGGGTGGCGGCATGGGCGGGGGAATGGGGCCGGGCATGGGACGACGCCACGGCGAAGGCCCCGGCGGCCGCGGCGGTCTGCCGCCGCGCACCCTCGACCTGCGCCTCTCCGACGGGCAATGGATCCGCGTCGCCATGAGCGACGACACCGGCACCCCGCCGTTGCCAACCGATTATGTCATCGAGCTGATTCTCTCGCTGCTCGTCGTCAGTGCGCTTGTCATGTTCGCCGTACGTCAGGCAACCCGCCCGCTGCAGCAACTTGCCCGCGCAGCCGACGACTTCGGCAGCAACCTCGACGCGCCGCCGTTGCCAGAAAACGGGCCGAGCGAGACACGCCAGGCGGCACAGGCCTTCAACCGCATGCAGGGGCGCATCCGGCGTCTCGTCGAGGAACGCTCGCGCGCGCTGGCCGCAGTCTCGCACGACCTGCGCACACCATTGACGCGCCTGCGACTGCGTACCGGACTGATCGATGACGAACGCCTGCGCGAACAGATGGACGACGATATCGACGCCATGGCAGCGATGATCGACGCCACCCTCGCCTACCTGCGCAGCCTGCGCGAAAACGAGACGCCGCAAGCCATCGACATCGACGCGCTGCTCGGCACGGTCGCCGACGATGCCCGCGTTCCCGGCCATGACGTCGTCGTCACCGGAGACGGTGTCGGCAAGCCCTTTACCGGGCGCCTTACGGCGCTGCGGCGCGCCCTACAGAACCTCGTCGACAATGCCGTCAAGTACGGACATCGCGCCCGTCTGCGCGGCGAAGACGACGGCATCACGCTGCGCCTCTTCGTCGAGGACGACGGTCCCGGCATTCCGGCAGAGCACATCGACCGCGTCACCGACCCCTACTATCGCATCGACGCCTCGCGCAACCCGGCGACCGGCGGCCTTGGACTCGGCCTTTCGATCGTCAGCGACGTTGCCCGGTTGCACCGCGGCCGTCTCGAACTGCGCAACCGCCCCGAAGGCGGGCTGTCGGCCTGTCTGGCACTGCCACGAAACATGCCATCCAATTGATCCGAAGAGCATTTACTGACGCAGAAGGCATACGACACCAGCAATGCGGGAGGCGGGCAGACACGCGCTGACGACTGGCGCCATCCCGGGACTCGAAATTCGATCCGCATTGCGGTATATTCCGTCCTGGAACAAGTTTGTGAACATTCCTCACTTCCGGAACACCATAACACGCTGGCGCGTCGTCTGAACGCGCCACCGGAAGCCGAAGCCTGCGCGCAAACCCCGCCCCGAAAACACCCGGGGAACCCCAAGCCCGACCGATGACTCTCAGCAAATGCTGGCTGTGTTCGCGTGAACCACTTTTTCGACAGGACAGACAATGACACGCCCCACGATCCACTACACGATGGTCGACGAAGCGCCGGCCCTCGCCACCTATTCCCTGCTCCCGATCGTCCGGGCGTTCACCGGCGCGGCGGGCGTCGCCGTCGAAACGCGCGACATTTCACTGGCCGGGCGCATTCTCGCCAACTTCCCCGAAGGACTCAGCGACGCGCAGAAGATCGGTGACCAACTCGGCGAACTCGGCCGGCTGACCCTCGACGCCGATACCAACATCATCAAGCTGCCGAACATCAGCGCCTCGGTGCCGCAGCTTAAGGCGGCGATCAAGGAATTGCAGGCACAGGGCTACGCACTGCCCGACTACCCCGAAAACCCGCAGAACGACGCGGAGAAAACGATCAAGGCGCGCTACGGCAAGGTGCTCGGCAGCGCCGTCAACCCGGTCCTGCGCGAAGGCAACTCAGACCGCCGCGCCTCGCCATCGGTCAAACAATATGCACGCAAGCACCCGCATCGCATGGGCGCCTGGAGTGCCGACTCGAAAACCCACGTCGCCCACATGCAGCAGGGCGATTTCTACGGCAGTGAAAAATCAACGACGCTGGCCGAAGCGACGACGGCGCGCATCGAATTCGTCGCCGCCGACGGCGCCGTCACCGTGCTCAAGGACAAACTGGCGCTGCAGGCCAGCGAGATCATCGACGCCAGCGTCATGAGCCGGAAGGCGCTGCGCGACTTCTACGCGCGCGAAATCGACAACGCCAAGGCGCAGGGGCTGCTGCTCTCGCTGCACCTCAAGGCGACGATGATGAAGGTCTCCGACCCGGTCATCTTCGGTCATGCCGTCTCGGTCTTCTTCGCCGACGTCTTCGCCAAGCATGCCGACGTCCTCAAGTCGATCGGCGCCAATCCGAACCTCGGCCTCGGCGATCTCGAAGCCAAGATCGCGACGCTGCCCGACGCGCAGCGCGACGCCATCCGCGCCGATATCGCCGCCTGCCGGGCGGCGCGTCCGGCGCTGGCGATGGTCAACTCCGACAAGGGCATCACCAACCTGCACGTACCGAGCGACGTCATCGTCGACGCCTCGATGCCGGCGATGATCCGTGAATCGGGCAAGATGTGGGGCGCCGACGGTCAGCTGCACGACACCAAGGCGCTGATCCCGGACCGCTGCTACGCCAGCATCTACCAGGCGACGATCGACGATTGCAAACAGCATGGCGCGCTCGACCCGACGACCATGGGCAGCGTCCCGAACGTCGGCCTGATGGCGCAGGCGGCGGAAGAATACGGCTCGCACGACAAGACCTTTGAACTGGCGGCCAGCGGTTCCGTCCGCGTCGTCGACGGCAGCGGCAAGGTGCTGCTCGAACAGGCCGTCGACGCCGGCGACATCTTCCGCATGTGCCAGGTCAAGGACGCGCCGGTGCGCGACTGGGTCAAGCTCGCCGTCCAGCGCGCCCGCCTCACGCAGACGCCGGCCGTCTTCTGGCTCGACGCCGCACGGGCGCACGACGCACAACTGATCGCCAAGGTCGAACGCTATCTCAAGGACCATGACACCGCCGGTCTCGACCTGCGTATCCTGGCGCCGGCCGAAGCCACCCGCTTCTCGCTCGACCGCATCCGCGCCGGCCTCGATACCATCTCGGTCACCGGCAACGTGCTGCGCGACTACCTCACCGACCTCTTCCCGATCCTCGAACTCGGCACCAGCTCGAAAATGCTGTCGATCGTGCCGCTGATGGCCGGCGGCGGGCTCTTCGAGACCGGGGCCGGCGGCTCGGCGCCGAAGCATGTGCAGCAATTCCAGGAAGAAGGCTATCTGCGCTGGGATTCGATGGGCGAGTTCCTGGCGCTCGGCGCCTCGCTCGAACACCTGAGTGTCACGCAGAAGAACGCCAAGGCCGGCGTCCTCGCCCGCACGCTCGACCAGGCGATCAGCCAGATCCTCGATAACAACCGCTCACCGGCGCGCAAGATCGGCGAGATCGACAATCGCGGCAGCCATTTCTATCTCGCGCAATACTGGGCGCAGGCACTCGCGACGCAGACCGAGGACGCCGAATTGCAGGCGCGCTTCGCGCCGCTGGCCAAGGCGCTGACCGAGGGCGAAGCGACGATTCTCTCCGAGTTGGTGGGCGCGCAGGGCAAACCGGTCGACATGGGCGGTTACTACCACCCGGACTTCGCCAAGACCGCTGCAGCGATGCGTCCGAGCGCAACCTTCAACGCCGCGCTGGCCGCCATCGCCTGATCCGGACGGCGGCGCCGAACGACGGGACGCGACATCGCGTCCCGTTTTTTTACGTCAGAAAGCCGGTGAAACGGAAAAAACAGGCGAAAAAAAACCTCGTCCAAAGACTGGACGAGGCCTTCCCTGAGCCATCGGCTTCTTGTGAATTACTTGAGTTTCGTTTCCTTGTAGGTCACGTGCTTGCGAGCCTTGGGATCATATTTCTTGATCTCCAGCTTTTCGGGCTTGGTCTTCTTGTTCTTGGTCGTCGTGTAGAAATGACCGGTACCGGCGGTCGATTCGAGCTTGATCTTGTCACGCATGGCGATGCTCCTGATCAGATTTCGCCGCGGGCGCGCAGATCGGCGAGCACCACGTCGATACCATTCTTGTCAATGATGCGCAGACCAGCATTGGAGACGCGCAGACGCACCCAATGGTTCTCGCTTTCCACCCAGAAACGGCGATACTGCAGGTTCGGAAGGAAGCGGCGCTTCGTTTTGTTGTTGGCGTGGGAGACATTGTTCCCGACCATCGGGGCTTTACCCGTTACTTGGCAGACACGCGCCATGATTGTTGCTCCAGTTGATCTTGGGGAGAAAGCCGGGCATTTTACCGCAAACAGTTCCTGAATTTCAAGCGGTTTTTGTTCAAGATCACATTAAGAGCCCGCGCTCGGCAAACGACAAGGGACTCGCCGACCCGGCAACGATGAAATGATCGAGCACCCGAACCTCGACGAGTTCCAGTGCCTGCTTGAGCGCACGCGTGAGTTGCAGGTCGGCGGCCGATGGCTCACACGCGCCCGAGGGGTGGTTGTGGGCCAGCACCACGGCAGCCGCATTATGCGCCAGCGCCCGCTTGACCACCTCGCGCGGATAGACGCTGGTGCGCGTCAGCGTGCCGCGACACAGCTCCTCGGCGACGATCAGGCGATTCTGCGCGTCGAGCCACAAGGCAAAGAACACCTCGCAGGGCAGTCCGGCGAGATGCAGACGCAGATAATCGCGCACGGCTTCGGGGGCCGACAGCGGCACACTCTGATGCAAGGCCTCACCGAGCGCGCGCCGCGCCATCTCGAGCACCGCCTGCAACTGCGCCACCTTGGCCCGGCCGATACCGACCACGCTCGACAATTCGGCCGGCGCCGCAGCGAACAAGCGGGCCAGGCTGCCAAAGCGAGCGATCAGCTCGCGCGCCAGATCGACGGCGCTCTTGCCGCGCACACCAACGCGAAGGAACAGCGCCAGAAGCTCCGCATCGGACAATGCCGCCGCCCCCTGCACGAGCAGGCGTTCGCGCGGACGCTCTCCCTTCGGCCAGTCGGTAATTGCCATGGTGCAATCTCGCTCGGTTAAAATGCCGGTTTGGCGTTCAGTGTAACGGGTCCCAAGGAAGCTCGCATGGAATTGAAAGGAAAACGCATCGCCCTCGGCATCACCGGCGGTATCGCCGCCTATAAAGCCGCGGAACTCGTCCGCCTGCTCATCAAACAGGGCGCGACGGTACAGGTGGCCATGACCGATGCCGCCATGCGCTTCATCACGCCGCTGACCTTCCAGGCGCTGACCGGCCGGCATGTTTTCACCGATCCCTGGGATGTCCAGTCCGGCAACGGCATGGCGCATATCAACTTGTCGCGCGAATCCGACCTGCTGCTGATCGCGCCGGCCTCGGCCGACACTTTGGCCAAGATCGCCCACGGCATCGCCGACACGCTGCTGACGACGCTGACGCTGGCGCGCAACTGTCCGCTGCTCGTCGCCCCGGCAATGAACCGCGAGATGTGGGCCAACCCGGCGACGCAACGCAACATCGCGACGCTGCGTGCCGACGGCGTTGGCATCCTCGGCCCGGCCAGCGGCGAACAGGCCTGTGGCGAAATCGGCGAAGGCCGCATGCTCGAACCCGAAGACATCCTCGAGGCGGTGATCGCCCACTTCCAGCCCAAGCACCTTGCCGGCAGGAAAGTGCTGCTCACCGCCGGCCCGACCTTCGAGGCGCTCGACCCCGTGCGCGGCATCACCAACCTTTCCAGCGGCAAGATGGGCTTCGCCATCGCCCGCGCCGCCCGCGACGCCGGCGCCGAGGTAACGCTTGTCTGCGGCCCTGTCAGTCAGCCGACGCCGACCGGCATCGCCCGTGTCGACGTCACCAGCGCACAGGACATGTACCAGGCGGTGATGCAGCGCATCGGCGCCCAGGACGTCTTCATCGGCGTCGCCGCCGTCGCCGACTACCAACCGGCCGCAGCGGCCGAGCACAAGATCAAGAAGGAAGACGGCGCCCCGCCGACGATCACGCTGGTGCGTACGCCCGACATCCTCGCCGAAGTCGCCGCCTTGCCCGCGGCCCCGCTTTGCGTCGGCTTTGCCGCCGAAAGCCGCAACCTCGCCGAATATGCCGAGCGCAAACGGCGCAGCAAGAAAATCCCGCTGATCGTCGGCAACCTGATCCAGGACGGTTTCGGCGGCGACAGCAATGCCGTCACGCTGTTCGACGACTGCGGCGAAACGCCGCTGCCGCCGGGCAGCAAGCTCGAACTGGCGCGCGCGCTCGTCGAGCGCATCGCCCTCTTGCTCGGACCGGCCTGACGCCAGCCCCCGTCTTCGTTCGCTCATTCACCACAGGAAACCCCATGCATCGTATCGACGTCCGCCTCCTCGACCATCGTCTCAAGGAAACGCCGCCGCACTACGCCACGGCGGGCTCCGCCGGCCTTGACCTGCGCGCCTGCATCGAAGGCCCACTCAAGCTCAATCCGGGCGAAACGCAGTTGATCCCGACCGGGCTCGCCATCCACCTCGAAGACCCCGGTCTCGCCGCCATCATCCTGCCGCGCTCGGGCCTCGGCCACAAACACGGCATCGTGCTCGGCAATCTCGTCGGCCTGATCGACTCCGACTACCAGGGCGAGATCATGGTTTCGGCCTGGAATCGCGGCAAGGACGCCTTCACCATCAACCCGCTCGATCGCATCGCCCAGCTCGTCGTCATTCCGGTACTCCAGGTCGCCTTCGACGTCGTCGACGAATTCGACGCCAGCACGCGCGGCGTCGGCGGTTTCGGCAGCACCGGCAAGGGCTGAGATGGCCTGGCAGGAGACGCTGGAGATCGCCACGCGCGGACGCGGCACGCTGGAGATCACCGGCGATGTTGCCGGCATCGTCAGCAACACAGGAATCGACTGCGGCATCGCCCACGTCTTCGTGCAACACACCAGCTGCTCGGTCATGCTGACCGAAAACGCCGACCCATCGGTGCGCCACGACCTCGAAACGCTGGCGCGGCGCTGGGCGCCCGACGGCGACCCGGCCTACCGGCATGCCGACGAAGGTGATGACGACATGGCCGCGCATGGCCGAACGCTGATCGCCGGCAGTTCCGTCACCGTGCCGGTCAGCCGCGGCCAGCTCGCGCTCGGCACCTGGCAGGGCATCTACCTGTGGGAACACCGCAGCCGCCCGCACCGCCGCCGCGTCGTTGTCACCATCACCGGATAACCCTACTCACCTCCGCCTTCCGACCATGAAACAAGTCTGCGTCTTCTGCGGCTCCAATGCCGGCAACAAACCCGAATACCTGCGCGCCGCTGACACCGTCGGCGCCACCCTCGCCCGGCGCGGCATCGGCCTCGTCTATGGCGCCGGCAATATCGGCCTCATGGGCGCGGTCGCCGATGCCTGTCTCGCCGCCGGCGGCGAAGTCACCGGCATCATCCCGCAAGCGTTGATGGGCAAGGAAGTCGCCGGCCGACCGGTCGACCACAAGACGCTGACGCGCTGCGAAGTCGTCGATTCGATGCACACCCGCAAAGCGCGCATGGCCGAACTCTCCGACGGTTTCATCGCCCTGCCCGGCGGCTTCGGCACCTTCGAGGAACTCTGCGAGATCCTCACCTGGAGCCAGCTCGGCTTTCACGGAAAGCCGGTCGGCCTGCTCAACATCGCCGGCTTCTACGATCCGCTGCTGGCACTCTTCGACCGCGCCGTCGAGGACGGCTTCCTGCATCCGAAGAACCGCGCCATGGCGCTCGTCGACACCGACATCGACGCCCTGATCGAGCGCATGGCCAGCTACCGTGCCGACCCCGTCACCAAGTGGCTGAAGGACGCCAGGAGCGTCTGAAGCACACCGCCACGGGAGTCTGTCGGCAAACCGCCCGAACCGCGCCCCCGCCCCGATCACAAAGGCCATCGCCGCAGCGATGGCCTTTTTTCATGGGCACCGACAAGCTCTCAAACAATGCTTGACAGCCATCTCGCTCACGACTACCTTCTCACATCAAACGTTAAACGTCTGACCTTTAAGCAACATCAACCGAAGGCGGCCGACAGCACCACCCCCGAGCGTTTCACACCTGAAAGGAGAGCAGCATGAGTGGCAAGATCGTCGTCAGCGTCATCGGCGCCGGCGGGAAAATGGGCACACGCGTCACCAACAACCTGGCCAAGCATCCGGAAGCAGTCGAACTCCTCTTCTGCGAAAACTCGGAAGCCGGCATCGCCGCGATCAAGGCACGCGGCTTTTCGACGGTACCGGCCGAAACGGCGGTACCGCGCGCCGACATCGTCGTCCTCGCCATCCCCGACGTGCTCATCAAGAAGGTCTCGGTCGGCATCGTGAACGTGATGCGGCCCGGCGCCACACTGATCATCCTCGATCCGGCCGCTGCCGTCGCCAAGGAACTCGCCCTGCGCGACGACTGTACCTTCGTCGTCGCCCACCCCTGCCACCCTTCCTGGTTCAACGACCAGGACACGCCGGAAGCCCGCCAGGACTTCTTCGGCGGCATCGCCGGCAAGCAGGATATCGTCATGGCGCGGATCCAGGGCGACGAAAGCCGCTTCGACGACGCCCGCAAAATCAGCGAATGGATGTTCGCGCCAGTCGGCAAGAGCTTCGTCATGGGCCTCCGCGACATCGCCTTCCTCGAACCGACCCTGGTCGAGATTCTCGGCGCCTCGACGCTCTACGCCATGGCGGAAACGGTCAACGAAGCCGAACGTCGCGGCATCTCTCGCGACGCCGCGGTGTCCTTCCTGACCGGCCACATCAGCATCCTGTCGGCGGTCTTCCTCGGCAAGATGGGCAACGTCCAGGTCTCCGACGCCTGCAAGGTCGCGGTCGGACTCGGCAACCGCCTCGTCCTGCGCGACGACTGGAGACGTATCTGGGATGACGATGTCCTTGACAAGGCGATCGCCACGATGCTCAATCCGGAAGATCCTAAGATTTAGCCTTTTCGTTTCAGCGTTGCCGAACGCCGCGCCGTTCAGCCACACCCGAGCGACCGGCGTCGCGGCAGCACTTTTCGCAGTCGTCAATCAGGGAAGTACTTGCATCCACAGGAGAGGGTCAATATGAAACGAACACTCGCAATGGCTTTGATGGTGATGTCGACAGTCGCGTTTGCCGCCGATGACTTCAAGGCAACCTACAAACTGACGATGACGCAGACGGCGCAGCACCCGTACGGCGTCGGCGCGCAAAAACTTGCCGATATCGTCAAGGAACGGACCAACGGTCGCATCCAGATCAAGCCGTTCAACGATAGCGTGCTTGCCAAGGGCGAACGCGAAATGCTCGAAGGCCTGCAACAGGGCACGATCGACATTTACGTCGGCTCGACCGGCCCGGTCGGCAACTTCAGCCCCTCGATGCTGATCGTCGACATCCCCTTCCTGTTCCGCGACAACGCGCACGTCGACAAGGTGCTCGACGGCCCGATCGGCAAGCAACTCCTGGCCGACGTGGACAAATCCGGCTTCAAGGGCCTGGCCTTCTGGGAAAACGGCTGGCGCCACCTGACCAACAACAAGGTCGCCGCCAAGACGCCGGATGAAGCCAAGGGACTCAAGATCCGCACAATGGAAAACAAGGCGCACATCCTCGCCTTCAAGACGGCCGGCCTGAACCCGACGCCGATGGCCTACAGCGAAGTGTACTCGGCACTGCAAGTCGGCGTCATCGACGGCCAGGAAAACCCGGTCGCCGTGTTCTACGCCTCGAAACTCTATGAGACGCAGAAATACTTCGCGCTGACCGGCCACGTCTATTCGCCGGCGCTGGTGCTGTTCAGCCAGAAGAAGTGGGATCGCATCCCCAAGGATGACCAGGAAATCATCGCCAAGGCCGCGCAGGAAGTGGCGCTGTTCGAGCGCAAGCTCAACCGCGACGACGAAGAGAAGAAACTCAAGGAAATGGAAGGCAAGGGCCTCGTCGTGGTGCGCGACGTCAACAAGCCCGCATGGCAGAAATCGATGCAACCGGCATTCGACGAATTCGCCAAGCAGTTCGGCAAAGACAAGATCGACGCCATCATCAACACCAAGTAATCCGCGTTGCGCATACGCCGGAAACCCGCCCTCGCACGGCGGGTTCTCCCGGCTGGGTATCTGAGCTCAGGTCAGAGGGGAAATGCCATGCAGTTTCTGCGGCAATTCAATGCCATCGCGCTGAAAATCGCGGGATGGAGCGTCATCGTGGCGATGGCCGTCATCGCCATCATCGTTCCGTATGAAGTCTTCGGCCGATACGTGCTCGGCAACATGTCGATGTGGTCCAACGAGCTGACCCAATACTCGCTCGTCTGGGCCTCGATGCTGGGCGGTGCCGTCGGCCTGAAACGCGGTTACCAGGTTGGCATCACCTCGTTACCTGACAGTCTGTCTCCGGCCGGCGCCCGCGTCGTCAAGGCCATCTCATTCGTCATCGTCCTGATCTTCGTGGCCCTGCTGAGCTATTACGGCTTCGACCAGATGTGGATGAACCGCAACCAGACCTCATCGACGATGGGCATTCCGATGAGCATTCCCTACTCGGCCCTGCCGATCGGCTTCGTGCTGATGTTCTTTGTCACCATGGAGCAACTCGTCGATCTGCTGACAGACGCGCCGAAAGAGGAGAAATAGCATGCTGACCGTATTCGCCATCAGTTTCGTCGTCATCCTCGGGCTCGGCGTTCCCATCTCGATCGGCCTTGGTGCCTCGGCAATGGTTTATGTGCTGATGCAGGAAGACCTGTCGCTGACCATGCTGATCCAGACCACCTTCGGCGGCATGTCCTCGTTTCCCTTGCTCGCCATCCCGCTCTTCATGCTCTCCGGCAACCTGATGAACGAGGGCGGACTGACCAAGGATCTCGTCCGCTTCGCCAAGCTCGTCATGGGCCATATCAGCGGCGGCCTCGGGCTCGCGACGATTCTCGCCAGCGCCATCTTCGCAGCGATCTCCGGCTCGGCCGTCGCCACCGCCGTCGCCATCGGCATGGTCATGATCCCGGCCATGAAGGAAGCCGGCTACGACGAGGAAGTCGGCGCCGCCGTCACCGCCACCGCCTCGTGCATGGGTCCGATCATCCCGCCGAGTATCCCGTTCATCATGTACGGCGTCATCGCCAACGTCTCGATCGGCGCGCTCTTTCTCGGCGGCGTCATTCCCGGCTTGATGCTCGGGGCATTCCTGGCGATCTACATGTATCTCGTCGCCAAGAAACGCAACTACCCGCGCGAGCCGCAGGCCTCGCTCAAGGAAGTGGCGCTGGGCGCCTGGCAGGCGCTGCCGGCGCTGCTGATGCCGGTGATCATCATGGGCGGGATCCTCGGCGGCGCCTTCACCCCGACCGAAGCCGCCGGCGTCGTCGCCGTCTATGCCTTGCTCGTCGGCGTCTTTTTCTACCGCAAGATCCACTGGCGCCGGCTACCGGACATCCTGCTCAACTCGGGTCTGGAATCGGCGATGGTGATGCTGCTGCTTGGCCTCTCCGAACCCTTCTCGTGGATCATCGCCTCGGAAGAGATCCCGCAACTCATCATCAATGCCATCGGCACCATCAGCACCTCGCCGATCATCGTGCTCTTCCTCATCAACATCCTGCTGATCCTCGTCGGCATCCCGCTTGAGACCGCGCCGGCGATCACCATCGTCACGCCGGTCATCGCGCCGATCGCCGCTCAACTCGGCATCGACCCGATCCACCTCGGCATCGTCGTCTGCTTCAACCTCGTGCTCGGACTGATCACACCGCCAGTCGGCGCCGTGCTCTTCTCGATATGCAGCATCGCCGACATGCGCCTGGAAAAACTTGCCAAGGGCATCTGGCCGCCCTTCTTCATATCGCTGCTGGTACTGGGCCTGATCACGTACATCCCGTCGCTGACGACCTATCTGCCGCACCTGATCATGAAATAGCCACCCATACGCCTCAAGGAACAACGAATGATCGGACTCGGAACCTACGCCTTTTTCTGGCAGCACTCTGACCGCGCCGCGCCGCCGCTCAGCCTGGACGACATGCTGCGACGGACGCACGATCTCGGCGGCGGCGTCTTCCAGATCTGCGACTACCGTGCCGTGCTCGACTACGATGCGGCCCGGTTGCAGCAACTCAAGGCTGTCGCACAGGAACTCGGCATCGTCCTCGAACTCGGCACCAAGGGGATCCGGCCCGATCATCTCGCCGGCTACCTGCGCGTCGCCAAGGCGCTCGGCGCCAAGGTCATCCGCAGCATGGTCACCGCGCCCGACCACCGGCCAACGCTATCGGAAGCGGAACAACTGCTGCGTGCGCAACTGCCGGCGTTTGCCGATGCCGATGTCACAATTGCGCTGGAAACCTACGAGCAACTCAGTTCACGCGACCTCGTCGCACTGGTCGAAGCGGTCGGCAGCGAGCGGCTCGGCATCTGCCTCGACCCGGCCAATTGCATCGCCGCGCTTGAGCATCCGATCGAGGTCATCCACCGCTGCGCGCCGTATGTCAAGAACCTGCACGTCAAGGACTTCGCCTTCACGCGCCGGGGCGGCTGGGTCGGTTTCACGCTCGAAGGCACCGAGCTTGGTACCGGTCTGCTGCCCTATGACGAAATGATCAGGGCGGTGCGCCCGGAAGAACGCGGCATTCACCGGATCGTCGAGCACTGGCTGACCTGGCAGGACGATTTCGAGAAAACCGTCACGGCGGAAAATCGCTGGAACGCCTACAATCTCGCCTTCATGCGACAAAGGGATGAGGCACTTGGCAAGCAATGACACCGACGGCGGGAAGCCCCATGAACTGGCGGCATTTCTCGCGTCCAAACCGAACGACTCTTCGGTCGACTTCGTCGTCAACAGCATCAAGGAACTGCTGCTGACGCAAAAGGTCATGCCGGGCGACCGGCTGCCGTCCGAAACAGAACTCTGCAAGCTGTTGTCCGTCAGCCGCGGGTCGGTGCGCGAAGCGATGAAAATCCTTTCGGCACTGGGCATCGTCGACATCCGGCGCGGCGACGGCACCTACATCTCGACCGGCGGCGGCAAGGTCGTCTTCGACCCGCTGCTCTTCAGCCTGATCGTCTCGCGCCCCCGCTTTGCCGAACTCAAGGAGCTGCGCGTCATCCTCGAAAAGAACGTGGCGCGCCTGGCGGCCCGCAACGCCGATGACGAAGACATCGCCCGGCTAAGAAGCTGCGTCGAACGAACGGAAGCGCTGCGTTCAAGCGAACAACGCGATTACGACGCGCTGCTGGCGCTCGACCTCGAATTCCACGAAACGCTCGGACGCGCCGCAAAAAACGGCCCGCTCGAAACCATCTACGGATTCGTCATGCAGTATTTCCGGCCCTACATCGCCCAGAGCCTGAAAAAGCAGAAGACGTTCAGCCGCGAATCGGCCGAGGCACACCGCGAGATTCTCGACGCCATCGCGCGGCGGGATCACACCAGCGCCGAAACGGCCGTCGAAGACTCCAACGAAATCTGGGAATCGCTGGTCCTCAAGAACTGAGCACTCATCGCGGCGCGACGCCTGGCGACAAGGAATAAAGCAGGTCGAGAAAACCGAAAATGGTCGGGCGGTTAGCCGACCCTTATTCTGCTATTCGGCCAAAGCAGTCATAGAAGAATCTTGGAAATTCGGTCTCCAATGCGCGCATCTCCGGTCACTGGCAGACGCGCTAGTTACCTCGCCTTCATTTGCTCTTACTCTCTCCGTGGCAAGCACACCCCTCTCCATCAGCAGCCTGTTCCAACGTGCGCAGGATGCCGCATTCGCTCACGGTCTGCCGCCTGTGACAAGTATCGCGTAGCGCATGAAGCTGCTGTTCAAGCTGTCGCAATGACTCAAGCTGTTCGTGAATGCGAACAATCTGAGCATCGATGAGTTGGTTGATGTCATCGCAGGCGAGATTTGGATCGGCCTGAAAGTGACGGAGTGTGCGCACTTCTGCCAAGCCCATCCCCAATGAACGGCAGTGACGGATGAAGTTGAGTTGGGCCAGATGTGTGTTGGCATAGTTTCGATAGCCGTTGCTTTCGCGCAGAGGCGAATCGATCAGTCCTTCACGCTCATAGAAACGAACAGTTTCAACATCGCAACCACCGCGTTGCGCTAGTTCACCAATTCTCATGCAAATTCCTCAACAAGGGGTTGACCCTGTAGCGACTACAGACAGTTTAATGGCTTTGTCGTTCCAAATAGTCCTCCGAGATGAAAACTGCTGAGTCTGCTGAATTGACTGTCGATTGCTGTGCTGGCCCTCTTTACCGACATGGGATCGAGCCGGTTCGTCGTCCTCAACGGTTTGCGTTTGTTACGCAAATGATCGATCGGGACGCTCGATGCTGCCATTCAATATGGTCCCCGTGACGAGCAAGGACGAACACGCTTTCTTTTCAGGACTATAATCGCGCCCATGTTTTTCAGCCGCCGCCTTCGCTATCTCATTTCGATGATGCTAACCCTCTGTCTGGTCGGCATGTCGGCGTTGAGCTATGGCGGGGAGAGTGAAAACACAATCGAGCACGGCGACAAGGATTCGCTTCAAATTATCCAATCGTTCTGCGACCTTCCGGATGCTTGCGACCTCGACAAAACTTGCAGTCACGGTTGTCACGCCCAGTCGCACTTTGCCGGGGCCGGTCTGGATGTCGGCCCCTTGTTTCGCGCGACACCGCTGGATGTTAAGTTCATCGGTAACGCGCTGCTCGCGCGAATGCCATCCCCGCCTCGCGAGGGGCCGTATCGTCCTCCGCAGCAAGCCTTTCAAGCCTGAGTTCATTTTCTGAAATCTGCGCTGACGGCTAGATCGTCGGCCTATGCTTGAAAGGTTTTTCCATGTTGTTACACGGCAATTTGGCCGTGGTCCGCCCGATGTGGCGTACCACGCGCTTGTGGCTGGGCGCGGCGGTTGCGATCGCCCTTCCGCATACCCCTGTCTTTGCGGCCAGTCCGCTGACGCTTGAGTCGGCGTGGCAACTCGCCGAAACGGCGAATCCGGGCCTGCGTTCCGCCCAGGCAAATCTTGCAGCAGCCGAAGGGCAGCGCGCCGACACGCGCGGACTGTTTTGGAACAATCCACAACTTTCGACCGATCGCACACGTCGAGACGTGCCGCAAGCCGGTCTAGCCAGCGAGCGGCAGCGAGACTGGAGCGCTGGAATCTCCCAGACGTTCGAAATCGCTGGACAGCACGGTTACCGGCGAGATGCTGCCGATAGCGATCTGGTTGCGTTGCAAACGACCTTGCAGGAAACGCGCCGCCAGGTACGCGCTGACATCGAACAACGCTTCGTCCAGGTGCTTGCGCTACAGCAGCGGATCGAGGCCGAGACGGATGCCCTCCGCTTGCTTGACGATGCGTCGACGGCGGTCCAAAAACGCGTAAAAGCAGGCGAAGACAGCCGTCTGGATGGCAACCTCACTCTGGTTGAGGCAGAGCGTGGCAGAAACCAACTTGAAGCCCTGCGCGAAAGCCTGACTGATGCCCGAGCCGAATTGGCCAGCGCCCTGCAATTGTCGTCGGATCAATTGCCTGAGGTCGTCGGCGAACTGATGCCCAAACCCGGCAGCTACACGCTGGATCAGTTGCTCGAAGCGGTGCACAGTCGCCCCCAACTTCGGGCGCTGGCGCTGCGTGAGGAGGCTGCCGCACAACGCCTCAAGTTGGAACGCGCATCGGTCTATCCCGACGTCACAGTCGGCATGAGCACGGGGCGTGAAGGCCCTCTGGATGCACGCGAGAAAGTGGTGACCGTATCCGTTTCCTTGCCTTTGCCACTCTTTCGACGCAATGCAGGCGGAATCGGCAGGGCCACGACCGACTGGACACAGGCCCAGATCGAGCGCCAGACAGCCAGCCGCGATATTCCCGCGCAGGTTCGGGCGCTCTGGATTAAAACGGCAAGCCTGCAACAACGCGTCAAACGGTTGCAGGAGACGGTCCAGGCGCGCCTCGACCAAAACCAGCTGTTGTCCACCAAGTCCTATCGGGCCGGCGAGATTGGCTTGCTGCAATTGCTGCTCGTCAATCGCCAAGTCCTCGAAGGGCGCCGCGACCTGATCGATGCCCGCAGCGAACTACGTCAAGCGACGATCAAGCTTGAAGCGACTGCCGGCTGGCCAAACCAGGAGGTCTCGCGATGAAGCATGGCGATCGCACCCACGACAACACATCAAGAACAGGAGTTAACTCAATGTCTTCAGCGACAAAAATGGCATTGCTGGCACTGGTTTCAGGAAGCATGCTCTTGACGGCGTGCACTCAGAAAAGCGAGCAAGCCGCTGCAAGCAATCAAACACAAAGCGCGGAGAAGCCCGGAGAAGAAAAGACACTCTCCAGTGAGCACTCTGAGGCAGGAAAGATCAAGTTGTCGGCCAAGGAGATCGAAGAAGCTGGCTTGCGCTTTCAGACCGTTGAATCCCAGGCGATTGCCGAGCAGATTGCCCTGACGGCAACTATCCGCGCCAATCAGGATCGCGTGGCGCACGTGGCACCACGCGTGCCCGCTCGCCTGGTCAAGGTCAGCGCCAATCTCGGTGACAAAGTGAAAGCCGGACAGTCACTGGCTTCGCTCGACAGCCTTGAGTTGGGGGAGGCGCACTCGGTCTACCGGCAAGCCAGGAGCCAGGCGGCATTGGCCAAAGCGGACTTTGAACGCGCCGAGAAATTGCGCGCGGACGAAATCATTCCCGAGAAGGATTTCCTGCGCGCCCGTAGCGAATTCGAGAAAGCGCGTGCGGCGCATCGCGCCGCCGAGGAGCGTTTGCGCCTGCTTGACGCCGCTCACAGCGATGCGGAAGAAGGACCCGCTTCGATCTTTTCGGTGTTTGCCCCGTTCTCGGGCACGGTCATTGAAAAGCACGCGATATTGGGAGAACTCGCGCAACCCGACAAGAACCTCTATACCGTCGCGGATCTGTCGACGGTCTGGATCGAAGCCAATCTGTTCGAAAAGGATCTCGGCCTCGTACGTGTTGGCGCTCCCGCCAGCGTCACGGTCAATGCCTATCCCGGCGAGGTCTTTCAGGGAAAACTCACCTACATCAGCAGCACCGTCGATCGGGAGACGCGGGCCGTTCAGGCACGCGTCGAGGTCGCCAATACGGACGGGCGCCTGAAGCCCGAGATGTTCGCCACCGCCTCCGTGGCAACACCGAATACCGTCAAGGGCATGACGATCCCGCAGGAAGCCCTGCTTCTCGTCAATCGACAACCGGTGGTCTTCGTCCAGGAAGGCGAAGGCTTCGAAATGCGCCCGGTCGATCCTGGGGAAAAGATCGGCAACCGGATTATCGTCAAGAGCGGCCTCACGCCCGGAGAATCGGTGGTGGTGGTCGGCGCCTTCGCGCTCAAGGCGCGTTTGCTCAAGTCGCAAATCAGCGACGAGCACTAGGAGGAGATCGGCATGCTCAATTCAATTGTTGATCTTTCGTTGCGTTACAAGGTCTTGGTGCTTGTGGGATTCCTGCTGGTCGTCGTCCTGGGGGTTCAGGCATTTCGCACGGTGCCGGTCGATGCCTTTCCCGATGTCACGCCGGTTCAAGTCAATATCTACACCGAATCGCCGGGACTCGCCGCCGAAGATGTGGAAAAGCTCCTGACCTTCCCGGTCGAGACTGCGATGGCAGGGCTTCCCGGTGTCGAGGAAATTCGTTCGGTATCGCTGTTTGGCCTGTCTTATGTCGGTGTCTATTTCAAGGATTCGACCGACATCTACTTCGCCCGCCGCCTGGTTGGCGAAAAATTGGTGGAAGCGCGCGAGCGGATTCCGCCCGGCTACGGCGAGCCGGAGCTCGGACCGAATACGTCCGGTCTCGGCCAGGTGTTCTGGTACACGGTCGAATCGGCGGACAAGAACTTGTCGTCCATGGACCTGCGGACGTTGCAGGACTGGAACGTCCGCCTGATGTTGCGTACGGCGCCCGGTGTCGATGATGTCATTTCGTGGGGCGGCGAGGAAAAGCAGTATCAGGTTCTGATCCATCCGCAGAAACTGATCAAGTACGGCCTCACCTTCAAAGCGGTCATGGAGGCGCTGACCGCGAACAACCGGCAGGTTGGCGGTCAATACGTGAATCTGGGGCAGGAACAGTATCTGGTGCGTGGCCTCGGATTGGTCGGCAACAGCCGCGATATCGGCAACGTCGTCGTGACCCAGCGCGAAGGTGTTCCAATTTTCGTGCGCGATGTGGCAGAAGTGAAGGAGGCGCCAGGATTACGATTCGGCGCGGTCACCAAGGATGGCCAGGAAGTGGTGCTCGGCCAGGCGCTGGCCCGGATCAACGAAAACGCCAAGAGCGTCGTCGATGCGGTGAAGAGCAAGCTGGATACCGCTCGCCGTGCGCTGCCCGACAACATTTCGGTCAAGCCGGTCTATGACCGTACCGAACTCGTCGAAAAGGCGCTCAAGACAGCCGAGAGTGCATTGGTGGAAGGCTCCATCCTCGTCGCGCTCATCCTGTTTCTTTTCCTTGGCGAAATCCGTTCGGCCGTCGTCGTCGTCGTCACCTTGCCGCTGGCCATGCTGATCGCCTTCATCATGATGCAATACTTCGGGATGTCGGCCAATCTGATGTCCCTCGCCGGGCTGGCCATCGGTATCGGCATGATGGTCGATGGCGCCGTCGTGATGGTCGAGAACAGCTTCCGACTTCTCTCCCATCGTGGAGAAAATCCGGGCAGCAAGACGCACCTGATCCTTGAGGCCGCGCGCGAAGTGGTGAATCCGATCGCCTTTGCCATCCTGATCATCATCGTCGTCTTCTTGCCGCTGTTTTCATTAACCGGTCTGGAGGGCAAGCTCTTCAAGCCAATGGCATTGACCATTGCTTTCGCCATGGTCGGCTCGCTGGTGCTGACGCTGACGCTGGTTCCTGTGCTGTCGGCACTGATTCTCAAAGCCAAGGAGGAAAAGGATACGTTCATCCTTCGCCATGCCAAGCGACTGTATCTGCCGCTCCTCGACTGGGCGCTCGACCGGAAGAAGAAAGTCATCGGCACCGCGATCGGCTTGCTGGTTGTGGCGCTGGCTGTGTTCCCGTTCCTCGGCAAGGAATTCATGCCGACCATGCAGGAGGGAACCATCATGTTCCGGGTCACCGGGATTCCCTCAACGTCGCTCGACGAAAGTATCGCCGTCGCGCGCCGGTTCGACACCGCACTCAAGGCCGATTTCCCGCAAGTGACGTCAACGCTGGCGACGATTGGACGCGCGGAAAAAGGCGAGACCGCCGATGTCAATTACATGGAGGTGCTGGTCGATGTTAAACCGGTCAGCGACTGGCCAAAGCGGATGAGCATGTCGGAACTCAGCCAGGCAATGCAGGCGTCGGTCGAGAAGGCGATTCCCACGGTCGTGTTGGCCGCCACCCAACCGATCCAGATGCGCGTCGAGGAAATCATCTCGGGCGTTCGGGCAACGCTCGCGCTGAAGATCTATGGCGAGGATCTGGGAACGCTCGATACCTTGGCGGAACAGATGCAAGCAGTCCTGGACAAGGTCCCGGGAGCTGCCGATCTGGCGCTGGAAGCCAACAAAGGCAAACCCCAGATGGTGATCAAGGTGAATCGTGATGAGGCGGCGCGCTATGGCATTAACGCTGATGAAATTCTCGAGGTAGTTCAGGCCGGGATTGGCGGAAAGGCGGTGTCGACCGTTATCGATGGCGTCAAGCGATTCGACCTTCAGGTTCGTCTCGACGCGGCTTTCCGCAATAGCCCGCAGGCGATCGCCGATATTCCGATCCGCACGCAATCGGGGGCGCTTGTGCCTTTGTCTCGTGTCGCAACCGTCGATCTGGATGAGGGCTATTCCTTCGTTCGTCGCGAGCAGTTGCAGCGTTATGCCGTCATCCAGATGGATGTCAAAGGCCGCGACGTGGATAGCTTCGTCAAGGAAGCCGATGCACGACTTCGAGAGCACGTAAAGTTGCCTGCCGGCTATTGGACCGAGTGGGGCGGCGCCTTTGAGAACCAGCAGCGCGCCATGACTCGGTTGGCCGTCATCGTGCCGCTGACCATTGGGCTGATCTTCCTGCTGCTCTACACCGCTTTTAACTCGCTGGTGCATGCCACGCTGATTATCGCCAATGTGCCATTCGCCATCATCGGCGGGGTATTCGGATTAGCGATTACCGGGCAGTACGTGTCGGTGCCCTCGGCGATCGGATTTATCGCGGTGTTCGGTGTTGCCATGCTCAATGGCATCGTCCTCGTGTCGTTCCTCAACGATCTGAGACAGCAGGGCATGTCAATCCGCGAAGCCGTACAGAAAGGCGCCGCGTTGCGCTTGCGCCCAGTCCTGATGACCGCGTCAGTCGCCATTCTCGGACTCGTGCCGATGCTTTTATCGCAGGGAGTCGGTGCGGAAACGCAACGGCCGCTGGCGACGGTCGTGGTTGGTGGCTTGTTCAGTTCCACAGCATTGACCTTGTTGCTGTTGCCGCTGATGTACGAGTGGATCGAAACACGCAACAGCCGACACAAGAACTCTGTTTAACCCATTCAGGCCGTCGGCGGCGAATGCCGGCGGCCAACAGGACACAAGGAGATACGCCATGAAAGAAATCAAGGCTGTCGTTAAGCCGACCAGGATTGCAGCGGTGCTGCAAGTATTGAAAAGCGTTGCAGAACGCTCTTCGTCAAAAGGGGCATGCCAACACATTGCGGTCAGCCAGGTGGTACATCCGCTGACGCCCCGTGATCACGGCCAGCCGCAATATTCCATGGAACTGGCGGAGCCAGTCCTCGCGTACTACCGCGTCGAATTTGTTTGCACTGACGACACGGTGATGCCGGTCGTCGCTTCCATAAAGAAGGCGGCGTACACCGGTCAACCCGATGCCGGTTGGATTGTCGTCACCGAAACGCATGCGATCGAACACATTTCCTAACCACCAGTGCTTTTGTGCCAAGTGCTTGCTGTCAGTGGATGGTCCGCAATATCAAGCCTGGCAATTAACGGAGAACAATCATGAAAAAGCTCGTCATTCTCGTCGCCGCCCTCTTTGTAAGTGCGTGTGCTGCCAACGAACCTCGACCCTCAGGTTTTTCGGGGTCGATGGATCGTTCCAATCCACTTCAATTGACGCTAGGAGCGTCGAATATTGCCCGGATTACTTTTGAAGGCAAGACTTACGAGGGAGAGCGGGAAAGCATCCAGTGCACGATTGATTCGTGCCCTGACAAATACCGCATTCTTACGAAAAAGCATCGGGCACATTCGCGAGGTCGATCGGCGACGTTAAAAGCGCCTGATGGATCGCAACTACGGTGCGAATGGATCAGCCATCAAACTGAAAATGAGGGTGTGTGCATTGCACCGGATGGCCGAAAGATGGCGTTAAGCAGTTCTAACTAGTCTGCTCGATTCGTTGTTTGGCGGAAGCTGCGCGAAAGTATGCTTCCGCCATTTTATTACTTCGTGGCTGTCTGCTTTCGAGCGTACTTGCGTCGTTAGGCGCTGTTGGTTAGCGGTCCGCTTCGGCCGAGAACCGGCTTTTTCCCCCATTAACCATCGCGTTTATGCCAGCCTTTCAGAGCCCCTGAGCGCGCGCGGCGAGGCGGAACACGCAGGACGCGCCACCGGCTGGCGGCAGGTGCGTCCTGCATAAGGATCAGGGCTTGTCGTCGGCGAGATACGCCCGAACCGCCGCCTCGAACGACGCATCCCCCTTGAAGCCCATCGCCAGCGCGCGCTTGGGGTTCCAGCAGGCCGGCCAGCTGCCGACGATGCGCTGGATCGTCGCATCGTGCTCCCAGCGGATATGCGCCACCGCCGCCTCGCCGGCGACCGTCCGCAGCGCATCGATCATCTCGCTGACGGAGACATTAACGCCTGGCAGATTGACCATGCGATTCAGCTCGAAGCCGTCGGACGGCAGATTGTGCGCCCAGATCATGTTTTCAATCACCTGGCGCGGGGACAGCAGCCACAGGCGGGTATCCGGCGTCACCGGGCAGACCGTGTCCTCACCGTTGAGCGGCTCACGGATAATGCCGCTGGCAAACGACGAAGCGGCCTTGTTCGGCTTGCCGGGCCGCACCGAAATGGTCGGCAGGCGCAGCCCGCGGCCGTCGATGAAGCCTTTGCGGCTGAAATCGGACAGCATCAACTCGCCGATCGCCTTCTGGATGCCGTAGGACGACTTCGGATTGAGCGCCGTATCGTCCTGGACGACCGCCGGCAGCGGACCACCATAGACAGCGACCGAACTCGCGAACAGGACCTTGGGGCGCTGGCCGAGACGCCGGCAACGCTCCAGCAATACGCGGAAGGCATCGACGTTGATGCGCATGCCAAGATCGAAATCGGCTTCGGCCTGGCTGCTGACGATCGCCGCCAGATGGAACACCGACGTCGTCTGCGCATCGAGTGCGCGGGCAAGGTCGCTCTCGTTGCCGATATCGCCGGTCACGACAGTCACGCGCGGATCGGAAAAATCCGGCGCCGGCACGATATCGAAAAGGAACAGCCGGTCGATCTTCGTTTCGACGCCATCGGCATTTTTGAGCGAGCCCTTCTCGAGCAGTCGCCGTGCCAGTTTCTGCCCAAGAAAACCGGCACCGCCGGTGATCAGGACATTCATGGTTTCCCCTTGTACGGTGCGAACCAGCCGAGCCCGTCCTCGGTCTTGCCGCGCGGGCGATACTCGCAGCCGACGTAACCGGTGTATCCGGAATCGTCGAGCAACTGGTAGAGGTGCGGGAAGTTCAGCTCGCCTTCGTCCGGCTCATGCCGGTCGGGTACGCTGGCAATCTGGATGTGGCCGATATGCGGGGAGTATTTCTGGAAGGTCTTGGTCAGATCGCCTTCCATGATCTGTGCATGGTAGAAATCCATCTGCACCTTCAGGTTCGGCGCGCCGACTTCCTCGCGAATCGCATGGCCGTCAGCTTGCATGCTGAGGAAGTACCCCGGCATGTCACGGCTGTTGATCGGTTCGATCACCAGCGTCAGCCCGTGCCTGGCCAGTTCCCCGGCGGCATGGCGCAGGTTCTCGACATACACCGCCCGATGTTGCGCCCGGTCGGCGCCGGCCGGGAAGAGCCCCGCCATCGCATGGATCGTCGGCGTGCCCAGCGACAGCGCATAGTCGATCGCCTTCGCGACACCGGCACGGAATTCGGCTTCGCGTCCGGGAATCGACGCCATGCCCCGTTCACCCGCTGCCCAATTCCCCGGCGGCATGTTGAAGAGCGCGTTCTTCAGCCCGTTGTCCTTGAGCCAGGCCGTCACTTCCGCGACCGTGTAGTCGTACGGAAAGAGAAATTCAACCGCCTTGAATCCCGCCTTCGCCGCCGCCGCAAAGCGCTCCGGAAACGGCACTTCGGTAAACATCATCGACAAGTTCGCTGCAAATTTCGGCATTTTCTTTCCTTTCCCAGTCTCAAATATCCAGTTTGAATGCGGTTTTCAGTTCGTCGATCTGCGCCGCGTTCAGGCAGTTCGTCGCCCGCCCCTGCAGCAGCAGGAAGATCTTCGCCGTCTCTTCGAGCTCCTCGCTCGCGTAGATCGCCCCTTCCAGGTCCGGACCCGACACCACCGGACCGTGGTTCGACAGCAGCACCGCGCTGTGCTTCGCCGCCAGCCCCCGGATCACGTCGCCCAGCGCCTTGTCGCCCGGCCGGTGGTACGCCACCAGCGGCAGCCGCCCGATCTTCATGACGAAGTACGGCGTCAGCGGCGGCATGCAACTGTCCGCATCCAGACCCGCCAGGCACGACACCGCCGCCGAGTGCGTCGAGTGCAGGTGCACGATCGCCCCCGCCTGCGGCCGCACTTCGTACATCGACCGGTGCAGGAAGGCTTCCTTCGACGGCGCATCGCCCGCCAGCACCTGTCCGTTCCAGTCCAGCTTCGAGATCCGCGCCGGGTCGAGTTCGCCCAAGCACGAGTTCGTCGGCGTCAGCAGCCAGCCGTCTTCCAGCCGCACGCTGATGTTGCCGCTGCTCCCCGCCGTCAGCCCGCGCTCGTATAACGACCGCGAGAGTCGCGCGATCTTGTCGCGTTCGCGCGTTTCCGCGCTTTGAATGTGTGCACTCATGCTGACAGCTTGCTCCACGCTTTAAGGAAGAAGTCCGGCGTGCCGAAGTTCCCCGATTTCAATGCCAGCGCCAGCGGCTTCTCCCGCGCTTCGCCGCCGATGCCCGTCGTCCATGGCACGCCCGGATCGATCTCCGGCCCGATGCGCAGACCGCTCACGCCCAGCGCTTTCACCACCGCGCCCGAGGTCTCGCCGCCGGCGACGATCAGTTGCCCGACGCCCTTGGCCACCAGCCCTTGCGCGATCTTCGCCAGACAGTCTTCGACGAGGCTCCCCGCCGCTTCGCTGCCGAGTTGCGCCTGTACTGCTTTCACCGCTTCCGGCGCCGCCGTCGCGTAAATCAGGATCGGCTCACAGCCGAGCTTGTCCGCCGCCCAGGCCAGCGCGGCCGCGGCAACGTCCTTGCCTTGCGCCAGCTCGAACGGATCGACGTTGAAGGCCGGGCATTTTTCGCGCATCGCCGCGACCTGTCCCTGCGTCGCCACCGAGCAGCTGCCAGAGATCACCGCCCGCGCCCCGCCCGTCGCCGGCAGGGCATCGGCCACCTGACCTTCGGCCAGCAGCCCCGCCTTGCGGAAATTCTGCGGCAGGCCCAAGGCGACGCCCGAGCCCGCCGTCACCAGCGGCATCCCGGCACAGGCCGCGCCGATCGCCAGCAGGTCCGCGTTCGAGATCGCATCGGTCACCGCGAAGCGACAGCCGTCCGCTTTCAGTTGCGCAAAGCGCGCCACAATCGCTTCGGCGCCCCGGCTCACCACCGCCGTGTCGACCAGCCCGACCTTGCCCTGCACTTGCGCCTGCAGCACTTTCACCAGGTTCGATTCGGTCATCGGTGTCAGCGGGTGATGCCGCATCCCCGATTCCGACAACAAACCATCGCCGACGAACAGGTGCCCCTTGTAGATCGTCCGGCCATTCACCGGAAACGCCGGACAGGCGATCGTGAAGTCCGAGCCCAGCGCCGCCAGCAGCGCTTCCGCCACCGGCCCGATATTCCCCTTCGCCGTCGAGTCGAAGGTCGAGCAGTACTTGAAGTAAATCTGCCGGCAGCCCGCCCCCTGCAACCACTTCAGCGCCGCCAGCGATTCTTCCACCGCTTCCGCCGCCGGCGTCGTCCGGCTCTTCAGCGCCACCACCACCGCATCAACATCGTCTCCGATCGGCCACGTCGGCACCCCGATCGTCTGAATCGTCCGCATTCCCGCCTTCACCAGCATCCCGGCCAGATCCGTCCCGCCGGTGAAATCGTCCGCGATGCAACCTAACAATAGCGCCATGTTCTAGTCCTGAAGGATCGTGGTCATTATGACAGCCACTTGGCCGGCACGGTGACGAGTTTGGGGAAGAAGACGAGCAGGAACATCAGCACGGTCTCGGCGAGCAGGAAGGGCCAGACGCCCTTGATGACGTTGTCGAGTTTCTCCTTGCCGACCGCCGCCACGACGTTGAGCACCGTCCCGACCGGCGGCGTCAGCAGGCCGATGGCATTGTTCATGATGAACAGCACGCCGAAGTAGTACGGATCGATCCCCGCCATCTTCACCACCGGCACCAGGATCGGACCGAGGATCAGCACCGTCGGGATCAGGTCCAGCGCCGTCCCGACGATGATCACCAGGATCGTGATCACCAGCATCAGCACCATCTGGTTGCCCATGAACGGCTTGAGCAGCTCGATCGTCTGCGCCGGAATGTCCGCGATCGTGATCAGCCATGCCGAGACCATCGCGCAGGCGACCAGGAACATGATCGTGCAGGACGTCTTCAACGCCGACAGCATCAGGTGCGGCACCCTCCGGTAATCGAGTTCGCGATAGACGAAAAGACCGGTGAAGAGAGAATAGAAGACGGCAACGACCGCCGCTTCGGTCGGCGTGAACACGCCCGCCTTCATCCCGCCGATGATGACAAACGGCAGAACCAGCGCCCAGATGCCGTTGCGCAAGGCCGTCAGGAAACGCCCCAGCTCGAAGCCGCGCTGAGCCGGTCCGCCCGGCTGCTCCTTCTTCGCCACCAGCCACCAGGTCACCGCCAGCGTCACCGCCATCATCAGCCCCGGGAAAATACCGGCCATGAACAGCTTGGTGATCGACAGCTGCGTCGTCACGCCAAAGACAACCAGCGGAATCGACGGCGGCACCACCGGCGCGATACACCCCGCCGAAGCAATCAGACCGGCCGAACGCGGCACACTGTAGCCGGCATTGCGCATCATCGGAATCAGCAGGGCCGCCACCGCCGCGGTATCGGCCACCGCCGACCCCGAGATACTGGCCACCACCGCCGCCGTGATGATCGCGACATAACCGAGACCGCCGCGCACGTGACCAATCAGCGCGTCGGCCACTTCGACAATGCGCTTGGAAAGACCGCCGGCATTCATCAGCTCGCCGGTCAGCATGAAGAAAGGCACCGCCATCAGCGGATAGTTGTTGGCGCCTTCGAGCAGATTCTGCGCAATGATCTGCGTGTCGAAGTTGTCCATCTGCAGCATCAGCGCAACGCCGCAGATCAGCAGCGAGAAGGCGATCGGCGCACCGAGCGCCATCGCGCCCAGCAGGGAGAAGAGAAAAGTCGCAATGGTCATGGTCGTCTTCTCCGCTTATTCGCCAACGCTGCCGCTGTACGGAATCAGCTCTTCCTTCGGCATCCGGCCCGTCAGTTGCCGCCAGATCCCGTAACCGAGCACCAGCGCCATGCCGACGCTCGAAATGAACAATGCCGACTGGACGATCCCCATCGGAATGCCGGTCACCGGCGCATGGTCGTCCATGCCGATGATCATCTGCTTCCAGGTCCCGTGCGCCAGCAGCAGGCAACAGATCAGCGTCAGCGAATCGGCAAGGAACCGGCAGATACGCTGCCCACGCTCACCAAACTTCTCGACCACGCTGCTCATCCCCAGATGCCCGTGATCCTTCATCACGATCAAGGCCCCGATCAGCGTCAGCCACATGAAAAAGAAACGCGACACTTCCTCCGAAAACACGATCCCCGAATTGAATCCATACCGCAGCACCACGTTCCCGAACACCAGCACCGCCATGATGCCGAACATCCCCACCAGAATCCATTCGACCAGCTTTATCAGTTTCCCAAGCATTTCATATTCCCTCGTGTTCTGAACAGCGTCACGCCGACTGCGAACGGCAACAATGATTGATTTGGCGCCCCGTGCGACGGCGATCCGGGCTTCCCGCCTTGCCGGCACGTGCGCATTGCAACGATTGAGATGATGCCGATCCGGCCCGCACAGTGGCTGGCGGGCCGGTCGTTCTATGCCAAAGGGCTAACCGGGATCACTTCCGGATCTTGGCGATTTCCGCATTGGCTTCGGCCACGGTTTCGGCGCCGATTTCGGGGATGAAGCGATCGATCACCGGCTTGATGCGCTCACGCATCTTGGCCATTTCGGCCGGCGTCACGGTCGTGAGCGTCATGCCCTTGGTCTTCTGCATGTCGGCAAGCTGGCCCGCCGCCAGGTCGCGATTCATCTTGCGCTCGTAGTCGCGTCCTTCGTAGCAGGCCGTGCGCATCATCTGCTGTTCTTTCGGTTCCAGCTTGTCCCAGAACGCCTTGCTGACCAGGATGATATGCGGCGAGTAGGCATGGTTGGTCAGGCTGATGTACTTCTGGACCTCGAACATCTTGTTGGAATAGATGTTGGTGATCGGGTTTTCCTGCGCATCGACGGCCTTGGCTTCCAGCGCCGTATAGAGTTCCGGCATCGGCATCGGGATGGCATTGGCACCCATCGTCTTGAACGCGTCGATATAGACCGGGTTCTGCATGACGCGGATCTTCAGCCCGGACATGTCGTCCATGTTCGCCACGGGGCGCTTGCTGTTGGTCAACTGACGGAAACCGTTTTCCCAGTAGCACAGGCCGATCATGTTCTTCGAGGTCGTCAGGTCAAGCAGCTTCTGACCGAATTTGCCGTCGAGAATCGTGTCCGCTTCCTTCTCGTTCTGGAACAGGAAGGGCAGGTCATACACCAGGAATTCCTTGATGATGGTCGCCACCGGTGCCGTCGCGACGATGGTCACTTCGAGCGTGCCGCCACGAACCGACGCGATCGTCGCCGTTTCGGAACCGAGCTGGCTGTTCGGGTACAGCTTGGCCTTGAACTTGCCGCCGCTTTGACGCGCCAGCGATTCGATCATCTTTGCCGCGCCCTGCGCGCTCGGGTGATCCTCGGGAATACCGATCGATACCCGCATATTGCGCTCAGGGGTGGTTTGTGCGCCAGCGAACGAGCAGAAGCCCGCCGCGAGGAGTGCTACGACAACCGTGCTCAACTTACGAAAACCTTGTGCCATGATGAGTTTCCTTCTTGAATAGGTTTATGTATGGTGCGGATGACAGCAAATGGCATTGACCCTTGATGACAAAGTGATGCATTGAAACGGATGCAGCGACAACTCGTGTTCTGGGTGAAACAAAAGGAAGGGGTGGTGCTTACTTCTTGGCGTCGGGCAACTTGATCGCCGGGAAGACTTTGATGACGGCCGAATCGTCCTCGCCACCGTGTCCGGCCGCCGAGGCCGACATGTACATCTGGTGCGCGGTCGCCGACAGCGGCAACGGGAAGACGTTTTTCTTGGCATAGTCGAGGACGATACCGAGATCCTTGACGAAGATATTGACGGCCGAAAGCGGCGTGTAGTCGCCGGCCAGAATGTGCGGCACGCGATTCTGGAACATCCAGGAATTGCCGGCACTGTTGGTGATCACCTCGTAAACCTGGTCGGGATCGGCCCCGGCGCGGATCGCCAGCGCCATCGCCTCTCCGGCCGCGGCGATATGCACACCGGCCAGCAACTGATTGATCATCTTGACTACCGAGCCCGGTCCGACCTCGTTGCCGAGACGATAGACCTTGCCGGCGATGGCATCGAGCACATCCTCGCATTTGGCATAGGCCTCGGGCGAGCCGGAGGACATCACCGTCATTTCCCCGGCCATCGCCTTGGCGGCGCCGCCGGAAATCGGCCCGTCGATCATCAGGAGCCCGGCATCGGCGATGCGCTTGCCAAGGGCGCGGGCGAAGTCGGGCGACACCGTCGCGCTCGAAATGACGACCGTCCCCGGACGCATCTTCGGCACGGCGCCTTGCGCGCCGAACAACACCGCCTCGGTCTGATCGGCATTGACGACGACGCTGATCAGCACATCAACGCGCGGCGCCATCTCTGCCGGCGACCCCGCAGCAACGCCACCGGCGTCGACCACTTTCTGCACCGCCTCGGCGCGTATATCACAGGCATGAACCTCGAAGCCTTCGCGCAGCAGCGACATCGCCACGCCCATCCCCATCGCCCCGAGGCCAATGACACCCACCGGTTTCTTGACGCTTGCGTTCATTTGCTGACACTCCCGTACTTGGAAAACCCGTTTTTAATCGGACCCACCGCCCAGGAACGACACGACCCGCAGCTGATCGACCCGTTTCTATTCACCGCTTCGCAACACTTTCGACCGATCCGCCACCTTGATTCCTGGCTGGCTGAAAGTTGTCATACAATACGACATATGATAAAATTAAAGCATAAGCATCGGACAATGACAAGACCCTCGACGGAAAAACCAGAACAGCGAGATCATGAACAGCGCCCCCCTCTTCAACGTCGAACCCATCGCAGTCACCGGAACACTGACTGACCGCGTCTGCGAAGCCCTGACCCAACTCATCGCCAGCGAAGACTTCGGTGCCGGCGCCCGGCTGCCGTCGGAGCAACAGATGGCGGGGCGTTTTGGCGTCAGCCGTACGGTCATCCGCGAAGCCGTCTCGCGACTGAAATCGGAAGGGCTCGTCGAATCGCGCCAGGGCAGCGGCGTCTTCGTGCGCGAGCGCAACATCGACACCCCCTTCCGCCTCGACCCGGCGCTCATGGACTGCCGCCAGTCGGTCCTGCAGGTGATTGAACTGCGCCAGGCGCTCGAAGGCGAGATCGCGGCACTGGCGGCAACGCGGCGGACGCCGGCGCAGATGACGGCAATTCGCAACGCGCTTTCCGGCATCGCCGCGGCTGAAGCCGCGGGCGACGACGGCGTCGACGCCGATATCGCCTTCCACCGCAGCATTGCAGCGGCAACGGGCAATCCCCACTTTCTCGCGCTGACCGAATTCCTGTTCACTTTCCTCACCCATGCCACCCGCATCACACGCGGCCACGAAGCGACCAAGCGCACGCTGTCGGCGCAGGTCAAGGATGAACACCAGCACATCGTCGACGCGATCGCCGCCAAGGACATCGAGGCCGCCCGCGCCGCCGCCCGGCAGCACATGGAATGCGCCATGCAGCGGCTCGGCTCGGCCAATCTCAGGAAGTTCCGGCAGCCGCCTGCCTGAGGCCGCCACGCCGGCTCGAACCGCCGGCGAGGCGATACGGAAACGTGCTCACGCATTTTCCAGGAACACCTTCAGCATTTTGCCGTCGCGGTTGTTTTCGAGATCACGGAACGCCTGCACGCCGTCCGCCAGCGGATAGGCATTCGTCATTAGCGGCGACACGTCGATCCGCCCTTGCTCCAGCAACTTCAGGCTGGCCTCGAAACCGGCAAAGTCATAGACGTAGTTGCCCTTGATCGTCAGCTCCGTGGTGACGATCTTCTGCATATTCACTTCAACGAGCTTCTGCGCATTGCCGATCCACACGGCGGTACCGCCGATACGCAGGCAATCGAGCGAATTGGCCGCCGTCGCGCCGATGCCGACGGCTTCGATGGAAAAGTCGCAGAGCCGCCCGTCGGTCAAGGTCTTGACCGCCTCGATGAAGTCGCCGGCGCGTGAATTGATCGTCGCATCCGCCCCCATTGTGCGCGCCACGTCGAGGCGGAAATCGGTCGCATCGGCGACGATGACGTGCTTCGCGCCGCGCAGCTTGAGCAAGGCCACGACCAGCAAGCCGATGGTCCCGGCGCCGATCACCAGGCAGTGCGCCGCCTCGGCGATCTCCTGGTCGTTCAGCTTCTGTACCGAACGATACGCCACGGCCAGTGGCTCGGTCATCGCCGCCTCGCTGAACGACAAGGTGTCGGCGAAAGGAATCAGGTATTTTTCTTCGACGGCGACATACTCCGTCATGCTGCCGTCCTGATCGAGCACGCCCATGCAAATGCCGGAAGGACAGACGTTGACCATGCCCTTCTTGCAGAATTCGCACTCGCCGCAGAACGGTTTGGGAAAGATCACGACACGCGTCCCCACCGCGTGTTTCGCCTTCGCTGGCGCCTCGGCAATGACGCCGGCAACTTCGTGACCCATGATCATCGGCGCCAGGCGCCGCCCGGTCTTGCCGAGGTAGCCCTCGACATCGGACCCGCAAATGCCATTGGCACGCACTTTGACGAGATAGCGCCCCGGCCCGGCCGTCGGCACTGGAATATCGCGAATTTCCATGGCTTTCTCGCCAACGTAATACAGAGCTTTCACCGCTGTCTCCTTGAAGAAAATACGAAAATCAAAGACAAGTGCGCGATCGCGTCCAAGTCTCCGGGGTTACGCCGGTGCGCGCAGGACGGCGCCGTCGGCGGCCGAGCTGGCGAGGCGCGAATAGATGCCGAGATAGCCACGCGTAAACCGGGGCGGCGGCCGCCGCCACTCAGCCAGCCGCGCCGCGATTTCCTCATCCGGCACGTGCAGTTGCAGCAAGCCTTTGGGAATGTCGATGCTGATCCGGTCACCGTCGCACACTGCCGCCAGCGGACCGCCGTCGGCCGCTTCCGGCGAGATGTGCCCGACGAAACAGCCGTTGTTGGTGCCGGAGAAGCGCCCGTCGGTAATCAAGGCGGTCTTCTTGGCCAGCCCCATGCCATAGATGTATTTCATCGCCTTGAACATTTCGCGCATGCCCGGCCCGCCCTTGGGGCCCTCGTAGCGAATGACAACAACATCGCCAGCCTGGATGCGGCCGTCGAGGATGGCCGCTTCGGCCGCCTCTTCCGAATCGAACACCCGTGCCGTGCCTCTGAACACGTGCATGGCCGGATCGATCGCCGCCGGCTTGGTCACGGCCGTTTGCGGCGCCAGGTTGCCGCGCAGGATCGCGAGCCCCTTCTGGTTGCCGAACGGACGCTCCATGGTGTTGATGACGTCAGGATTGGCCGGGTACTTGTAACGATAGCCGGCAAGATTCTCTTCGACGCTGGCGCCGCTGACCGTCAGGCAATCGCGGTGCAGCAGCGGCAGGATCGCCTGCATGACGCGCGGCACGCCGCCCGCCTTGTAGAAATCCTCCATGTCGTACTTCGACGCCGGGTTGACCTTGGCCACCTGCGGCGTCGATGCGCTCAGGCGGTCATACGCCTCCATCATCTGCGCGCCGCTGATATCGAGTTCAGCGGCAATGGCGGAAAGATGCAGCACCGCGTTGGTGGACCCGCCGGTCGCCATCAGCACGCGAATGGCATTTTCGAGGGCGGAGAAAGTGATGATCTTGTCCGCTGTCACCTGCTGCCGGACAAGCGCAACGATGGCCTGACCGGTCGCCTCGCCGAGGCGGAAGCGGTCGTTATAGACGCCGGGGACCAGGGCCGCACCGGGCAGCGACATGCCCATGGCCTCGGCCATGCAACACATCGTGTTGGCGGTGCCGTAGAACGCGCAGGAACCGCAGGTCGGCCCGCAGGACTCCTCAAGGTCGCCGTAGGTCGCCGCGTCGATACGTCCGCTCTTGAGCATGCCAAGACCCTCGGAGAGCGTCGTCAGGTCGGACTTGCGGCCGTCGAATTCGACGCCGCCGAGCATCGGCCCACCCGGCAGCAGGATCGCCGGAATGCGCAGGCGCGCGGCGGCAATCAGCATACCGGGGACGATCTTGTCGCAGGACCCGAGCAGGACAATGCCATCGAGCCGGTGCGCCTCGACCATTACCTCGATGTCATTGGCGATCAGGTCGCGCGAAGGCAGGATGAAATGCATGCCGGCATGCCCCTGCGCGGTGCCGTCGCAGGCAGCGATGACGCCGAACTCGGCGACCGTGCCGCCGGCCATGTGAATCCCCTTGCGCACGTGCTCGGCAACCTGGCGCAGGTTCGTATGACCGGGGACGAGATCGTTCCAGGAATTGGCGATACCGATGATCGGCCGCTCGAGATCGTCCTCCGAATAGCCGGCCGATTTATAGACGCTGCGATTGAAACACCATTCGGGCTTGCCCAGGATATCGCCACTGCGAGTCGTCATCTGCCATTCTCCAAAATATCAAACCGGCATCAGGCCGCGCGCTTTGGCCAGCGTAATGGCGGCATCCTCGATCATGTCCTCCTGCCCGCCGACCATGCGGCGCCGGCCAAGCTCCATGACGATCTCGCGCGCCGGAACGCCGTATTTCTGCTCGGCCCGCTTGGCAAACAGCAGGAACGAGGAATAGACACCGGCATAGCCGAGCGTCAGCGCATCGCGATCGACGCGCAGCGGCCGATCCATCATCGGCACGACGATGTCCTCGGCAACGTCCTGCGCCTTGAAGAGGTCGATACCGGTCTCGATGCCCATGCGGTTGCAGACGGCGACGAACACTTCCAGCGGCGTGTTGCCGGCGCCGGCACCGAGCCCGGCGGCGGCGGCATCGATGCGGTTGGCGCCGCACTCGACCGCGGCGACCGAATTGATCACGCTAAACGACAGATTGTGATGCCCATGGAATCCGATCTCGGTATCGAAGCGGAGCGCTTCGCGCACCGCCGTGATCCGCGCGCGCACATCCTCAGGCAGCATGAAGCCGGCCGAATCGGTGACGTAGACGCAATTGGCGCCGTAGGACTCCATCAGCCGCGCCTGTTCGGCCAACTGCTCGGGCGAGGCCATGTGCGCCATCATCAGGAAGCCGACGGTATCCATCCCCAGGCGACGCCCCAGGCCGATATGCTGTTCCGATACATCGGCCTCGGTGCAATGCGTCGCGACACGGATCGTGCCGACGCCAAGCCCATGGGCCATGCGCAGGTGATCGACGGTGCCGATCCCGGGGATGAGCAGCGCCGACACCTTGGCTTGCCGCATCAGCGGGATGACCGCCGACAAATATTCCTCGTCGCTGAAGGCCGGAAAACCGTAATTGACCGAGGCGCCGCCGAGACCGTCGCCGTGCGTCACCTCGATCAGCCGGACACCGGCGGCATCAAGTCCGCAGGCGATCGCCCGCATCTCGTCGAGCGTGATCCGATGCCGTTTGGCATGCATGCCATCGCGCAGCGACATGTCATGAACCGTCACCTTTCTTGTCATCACGTTCATGGCGCCACTCCTTGCAGCGAGCGCGGATCAAAGCGCCCGGCGATGATTTCTCCGGCGAACATCTCGGCGGTACGCGCCGCTGCCGCCGTCATGATGTCGAGATTGCCGGAGTAACGCGGCAAATAGTCGCCCAGGCCCTCGACCTCAAGGAAGACGGAAACGCGCCGGTCGTCGAAGACCGGTCCATTGACGAGCTTGTAGCCGGGCACATATTGCTGCACCTCGGCCACCATGGCCTGCACGGCGGCGGTAATGGCCGCAGCGTCGGGCGTCGAATCGGTCAGGCAATGCACGGTATCGCGCATGATCAGCGGCGGTTCGGCCGGATTGATGATGATGATCGCCTTGCCTTTACGCGCGCCACCAATCTGTTCGATCGCCGCAGAAGTCGTCCGCGTGAATTCGTCGATATTCTTGCGTGTTCCCGGCCCGGCCGACTTCGACGAGATCGTCGCGACAATCTCGCCGTAGGCCACCGGTTGGACGCTCGCGATGGCGGCGATCACCGGGATCGTCGCCTGGCCGCCGCAGGTCACCATATTGACGTTCATCACCCGCTGCCCGAGCTGCGCGCGCAGATTGACCGGCGGCACGCAGAACGGCCCGATCGCCGCCGGCGTCAGATCGATCATCAGCACGCCGCGCGCCGTCAGCGTGTCGGAATTCTCGCGGTGCACATAGGCCGAGGTCGCATCGAAAGCGATCCGGATGTCATCGTCGCGCAGATGCGGCAACAACCCGGCGATGCCCTGGTCGGTGGTCTTCAGCCCCATCTCCCGCGCCCGCAGCAATCCGTCGGACTGCGGATCGACGCCGACCATCCACACGGGCTCGAGCACCGTGCTGCGACGCAGCTTCATCATCAGGTCGGTGCCGATATTGCCGGAACCGATCAACGCACAGCGAATCTTCCTGCCCATGACCCCTCTCGTTCAGCGATGGTTGACTTGGCGACAGGGGGATATGCTAGGCAGGCATGACATACAATTCAAATGAAATATTTCTAACAAAGGATGCCGTTTTTTATATCATTCCGGTCGCAGCTCCCTCGCCCATGATTTTCTTTGACATCTTCTGACATGACGGAAAAACTCCTCGCCGCCCGCGCGCGTTCGCGCCTCAAGACGCGGCAAATGAACCTCCTGATCGCCCTCGACGAGGTACGCAATATCCATCAGGCGGCGATCGAGACGGACATGAGCCAACCGGCGGCCTCGAAGATGCTGAAGGACATCGAGGCCATCTTCGGCGTGCCGTTGTTCGAACGACTGCCGCGCGGCGTCGCACCGACAATCTACGGCGACGCCGTCATCCGCCATGTGCGCATGTCGCTGTCCTGCCTCACGCAGGCGCAGGAAGCCGTCGCGACCTTGCAGGCGGGCCTCTCCGGGCAGGTCAATGTCGGCGCGATCATCACCCCCTGTCCGGCGCTGATCCCGCAGGCGATCATCCGCACCAAACGCGAAGCGCCGAGACTGTGCATCAGCTTTGAAGTCAGCACCAGCAACGACCTGGTCGCCCGGCTCAAGCAGGGGCAACTCGATTTCGTGCTCGGCCGGCTGATGGAACAGGAAGACGAACCCAACCTCATCTACGAGGACCTGTCGGTCGAAACCGAGTGCGTCGTGGCGCGCCGCGATCATCCGCTGATGACGCGCCCCGACCTTCGCCTCGAAGACGTCGTCGATGCCGGCTGGATTCTTTCGGGCCGGGGCAGCATCCTGCGCAACCGCTTCGACATGATGTTCCGCCGCGCCGGCCTCGAAATCCCGTCGAACACCGTCGACACCACCTCGGTGCTGGTCGTCATGAACATGCTGATCCACACCGATTTCCTCCATATCGTTCCGGTCGACGTCGCTGCGTTCTACATGCGCAGCGGCGAGATCGCGCGACTGCCGATCGACGTTCCCTGCACCATGGAAAACTACGGCATCATCCAGCGCCGCGACCAACTGCCGGCGCCCGGTACGCACCTGTTGCTCAAGCATATCCGCGACGTCGCCGCCGAGATTTTTTGATCCGTCTTGGCATAAACTTCAGCCCAGCCCCTCTTCCACCAGGATCCGACGATGGCCGCCACGCCTGAATTCAAGGTCGAAAAAATCGCCGTTGCCGGCTCGCTGACCGATCGTGTCTGCCGCACCCTGACTCAGCTGATCCGTGGCAAGGAGCTCCCTCCCGGCACGCGTCTGCCATCGGAAGCGACGATGGCCGAGCGTTTCGGCGTCAGCCGTACCGTCATCCGCGAAGCCGTTTCGCGACTCAAATCGGAAGGACTCGTCGAATCGCGTCAAGGCAGCGGCGTCTTCGTCCGCGAAGAAAACATCCAGTCGCCCTTCCGCATCGATCCGGCGACCATCGACTCGATCCCGAGCATTCTCAAGGTCGTTGAACTGAGGATGGTGCTCGAAAGCGAAATCGCCGCGCTTGCCGCAACCCGCAGAACCGCCGCGCAACTCGACGCCATCCGTTCCGCGCTCGGCCAGATCGGGATCGAGGAGAAGGAAGGCAAGGACGGCGTCGAGGCCGACATCGCCTTCCACCGCAGCATCGCCGAAGCGACCGACAACCCGCATTTCCTGGCGCTGATCGAGTTCCTCTTCAATTTCCTGAAAAGTGCGACACAGGTGACGCGCAGCTACGAAGCGACGAAAACGACGCTGATCAACGAAGTCAAGCAGGAGCACGCAGCCATCGTCGATGCCATCGCCCGGGGCGATGCCGAGGCAGCGCGTCGATGCGCCCGGCTGCACATGGAAGGCGCCTCGCGACGCCTCGCCACACTCGAATCAATGGACGACTGGCAGTCCCGGTCGCCCGACCCACGGGTCAGGACCTGACAGCCGGCCTGGCCCATCCAACCACGGAGATCAAACGATGAAACCACGCATTGCCTATCTCGGCCTCGGCGGCATGGGCGCCGCCATGGCGCGACGCTTTCTTGACGCCGCCTTCCCGCTGACCGTCTGGAACCGCAACGCCGACAAGGCGCGCGCGCTGGTCGACGCGGGCGCCCGGCTGGCCGCGACGCCGGCCGAGGCAGTGGCCGACGCCGACTTCGTGTTCACCATGGTCTCCGACGACCGCGCCATCGACGGCATCGCGTTTGGCGACACCGGTTTCCTGGCCGCGATGAAGCCCGGCAGCATCCACGTCTCGATGAGCACGATCTTGCCGACGACGGCGCGCCGTCTCGCCGAAGAACACGCGCGTACCGGCAGCGGCTACGTCGCTGCGCCGGTCTTCGGCCGGCCGAGTGCCGCTGCCGAGGGCATGCTCTGGATCTGCGTCTCGGGCAATGACGAAAGCAAGGCCCGGACGCTGCCGATCCTCGAACCGCTCAGCCAGAAGCGCGTCGACTTCGGGCAGGATCCCGGCGGCGCCAACATCGTCAAACTGTCGGGGAATTTCATGATCGCCGCGGCGATCGAATCGATGGCCGAAGCCTTCGCCTTCGCCGAAAAGAACGGCATCGACCCGGCGCAGATGAGCGACTTTTTCGGCAACAGCATCTTCGCCTGCCCGATCTACAGGAATTATGGCCGCATCATCACGGACGCCGCGTTCGATCCGCCCGGCTTCCGTCTCGCGCTCGGCCGCAAGGACGTCGAACTCGTCGCCGAGACGGCACGGATCAACGCCGTGCCGATGCCGATCCTGTCGACGCTGGTCAGCCGTTTCGCCGCGCGGGTTGCAAAGGGTGGCGGCGAACTCGACTGGACAAGCATCGCTCTCGACGTCGCGACCGACGCCGGTCTACCGCCGCGTGAAAAGCGCTAGCCAGGTGCCGGGCGCTGCACGGGAATGACACCGCGCAGCGCATTGACGAGATAGACCGCCGACGCGCCAAGCAGATCGTCGCGCGTCAATACCTGTTCGACCGCCCGACCGCTGTCGAGCAGATGCTGGCGCATGACGCCCGGCAGGAGCCCCGAGGCCAGCGGCGGCGTCAGCCAGATGCCGTCGCGGACGACGAAGACGTTACTGCGCGCACCCTCGCAAACCTCCCCGCGCCGGTTGAAAAAAATGAGGTCAAACACATCGCCGGGCAGCGCGGCCAGCGCACTGTCATAGCGACCGCGCACCGTGGTTTTGTGCGCGCGCAGGAAATCGCCGTCCGACAGCGGCTCATCGGCGAGCACGAAGCGCCAGACCTGCTGCGACATGTCGAGCGGCGCCGCCTGCAAGCGAAAGGCGCCGCCATGCGCCAGCGACAGGCGCACGCGAAAAACGCCACTGGCATGGCGTACGGCCAATTCGAATAGCGCCGCCTCGACCGCTTTTGCATCGAAGGCGAACCCGAGGCAGCGCGCCGATCGCCCGAGCCGTTCGAGGTGGAGCGGCAACAGCGGATAACGCCCGTCCTCCAGACGAAGGGTTTCGATCAGTTCGAAGCCGGGATCGAATTCGCGGATGAAGCGCGCCTTGAGCAGGCATTCGGCATATTCACGGTGCGGATCGCCATCGATGACGATACCGCTGCCGACGCCGAGACGGGCTTCTCTGTCCGGCCCCAACTCGAAACTCCGGATGGCGACGTTGAAGCGGCAGTCGCCACCCGGCGCCACCCAGCCGAGCGCGCCGGTGTACAGGTCGCGAGGCGCATCCTCCAGTTCGGCAATACGCTGCATCGCCCGCAGCTTCGGCGCACCGGTAATCGACGCGCAGGGGAAGAGCGCGGCGAAGAGATCGGCCAATGAAGCGCCGGGCAATTCGGCCGACACCGTCGACACCTGCTGCCAGACGGTGGGATACGCCTCCGCCTCGCACAGTGCCTCGACGCGAACGCTGCCGGGGCGCGCCAGGCGCCCGAGGTCGTTACGCAGCATATCGACGATCATGACGTTCTCGGCGCGCTCCTTGTCCGAGGCCAGCATCCCCGCCCGCAAGGCCGCATCCTCGGCGGCGGTTCCCCCACGCGGCGCAGTGCCCTTCATCGGCCGCGCCTGCACCCGTGTTCCGCTCCGCTCGAAGAACAGTTCCGGCGAAAATGACAGCAACGTCACACCGGGCACGCTGACGAAGGCGCCGTAGCGCACCGGCTGGCGCGTACGCAGGGCCGCGTAGAGCGCCAGCGGATGCCCAAAGACGCGGAAGTGCAGCGGGAAAGTGAGGTTGACCTGATAGCAGTCACCGGACGCGATCCACGCCTGAATGCGGTCCACTTTGGCGCAGTAATCCGTTTCCTGCAGCGACACGCGCCAGTCGGCGACACCGGCGGCGCGTTCGTTTTCGGACATCGCCGCCAGGCAGGCCTGCAGGCGGGCATCTACCGCCTCGGCTTTGAGTCGCTCGCAGCGGGCAAAAACCCAGCCGCGCAGCCGGCGGTGCTCGCCGGACGGCACCTGGGCGACGGGTTCGAGAACGCTGCCGAGACCGTAATCCGCCGCGACCAGCACCCAGCGCCCGGCACCTGCCTCGGCCTCGGCAGCCGCAAAAAAAGTCGCCGGATCAACTCGCGGCGAGGCTTCCCCTGTCAATGCGCCGCAATACTCGCCGAACCAAAGCACCGCGCCGTCATCGCTGTCGACCAGCGCGAACGGCACATCGATGCTTGCGATCACGCCGCCAACCGGTCCTTACTTCCTCCGGAAGTAGAACTCGAAGACCGGACCCGCATCGGAAAACTCGAGCAAGGCATTCCCCGTTTGCTTGGCGAATGCCTGAAAATCCTTGACCGATCCGGGATCGGTTGCAAGCACGTGAAGAATCCGTCCGCTCTCCATTTCAGAGAGCGCCTTCTTGGTACGCAGAATCGGCAACGGACAATTCAGTCCTTTGACGTCAAGTTCGCGATCGCTTTGCATGATGAATCCTGACTAAAGAGAAAACGGCAATTACCAGCCGCCCTTTTTCTGCTTGGCTTCGTCGGCCTGCAGCGCGCGCAGTTCGCGCAAGCGTGCATCGACGGCCGATTGTTCATAGAAGTTCCCGTCGGCCGCCTGCTGGGCAAACTGAAGTTGCTCGACTGCAGCGCCAAGCTGTCCGCGCAAGACATAGGTCTCGGCCTGAGCCCGGTGCTGTTGCAAACGCTTGCCCAGTGCTGCGTAGGTCTTGGCCTGCAGCGCGTGAAGGGTGGCATCGGCAAAGCTGAGCTGCACCTGCGACTCCAGGAAGGACAGCGCCTGGTCGAACTGGCGTGCGGCATACAAGGCCTCGACATAGCCATAGACAAGCGACTTGGCCCCGGAGAAACGCTGCAATGCTTCGCGATAGATCGCCACCGCACCGGGCGCATCGTTCTGCGCGAGCCGGATTTCCCCCGCCAGACCGGCGATCAGCGGCGAACCAACCTTGAGCGCGTTAAGCACGTCCATTTCGCGCTGCGCCGCCGCGAAATTCTTGGCGCGCATCTGCGCTTCCGCCAGCCCGTAGCGGGCAGCGGTGGCCGAGACATATTTCTTCTCGCGAACCAGTGTCTCGAAATCGGCCACCGCCTCACGCGGCGTACCGTTGAACGCCCGCAACTTGGCGCGAACGAGATAGAAGTCGAGCGAACTGACCACCTGGCGATACGGCGATTCCTGCGCGCGGTTCTGCATATCCGAGAGACGTTCCAGCGTCAGCGGGTGCGAACGCAAATAGACCGGCGCATTGTTTTCGTAGAGCCGGCTCGCCGTCTGCAGACGCGTAAAAAAGTCGCCCATCCCGCGCACATCGAAACCGGCCTTGTCGAGCGTCTGATAGCCAACCCGATCGGCTTCGCGCTCGAAATCCCGTGTATAGGCCAATTGCGCCTGCACGGCGCCTGCCGATCCCGCCATTATCGTGCCCATGGCCGCCGACGAATTCGAGCGGGCCAGGAGGATGCCGACGGCCATCGCCACCATCGACGGGATGGTATTCTGCTTTTCCTTGGCAATCTGTCGCGCCAGGTGATTCTGGGTCACGTGCGCGATTTCGTGGGCCATTACGGCGCCGAGCTCCGACTCCGTCTGCGCGGTAAGGATCGTGCCGGTATTGACACCGATAAAACCGCCGAACATGGCGAATGCATTGACCGAACTGTCGCGGATGGCGAAAAAATGAAAGTCGCCGGTCGGATTCGCGCTCGACTCGACCAGACGGCGCCCAATCCGGCCAAGATAATCGTTAATCTCCGGATCATCGATATAACTCGGCTCGCGCTGCCGGATTTCATTCATGATGCTCTCGCCGATCTTGCGCTCCATCTGCGGCGACAGTTCTGCGCGCGCTGCTTCGCCAAGCTCCGGCAGTTCGTCGGCAAGGCAACCGCCAGCAAGGGCTGCGGCGACCAGGACGAACGCGCTTCGGCGGGCAAGCGAGCCCAAACGCGGGAGAAGGGAGAGATTCAAGATAGTCACGCCCCGTCAAAAAATGAAGACGAAGCCGTCATGATACCGGAGCTAGGCGAAGAGCGCGGCATTCGCGCCGTACCGGGCTGTCCGGACGCGGCGTCCGGGCAAAAAAAAACCCGCCGTAGCGGGTTTTTTCGCAGCGCCTGAGATCAGGCACGTGCGATGTTCGAAGCTTGCTTACCCTTGGGACCCTGAGTCACATCGAAGCTGACCTTCTCGCCCTCTTTGAGGGTCTTGAATCCGTTCATGGTGATCGCCGAGAAATGGGCGAAGAGATCTTCGCTACCATCGTCCGGCGTAATGAAACCAAAGCCCTTGGCGTCATTGAACCACTTCACTGTACCTGTTGCCATATTGCTACTTCCTTGAAAAAAGACTGGATCCGGGCATCGCCCGACTTTCATGTTTGGAATTCAACAACTGCCTGAACCAAAACATTCAGTCTTTTTACGCTAGATATAACCGATGCGTCAAGCATTTTAGGCGGCTCCGAAACGGATTTTGTGGCATATCACGCAAAAAACGCGTTGGAACGTCGCGTTTTGCGCAAGACGTGACTCTGGTTACAATGAGTTCATGGCAAAACAGCATCAATCAGGCACAACTCTGGAAGCACAGCGGACGCGACTGGCACCGCCGCCGCTCTATACCGTCTTGCTACTCAACGACGATTTCACGCCGATGGACTTCGTCATCCATGTGCTGCAAAAGTTTTTTTCCATGAACCGCGAACGCGCCGCGCAAATCATGCTCAAAGTTCATGTGGAAGGACAAGGCATCTGCGGGGTTTACCCGCGCGACGTAGCCGCCACCAAGGTCGAACAGGTGACGAACTACGCACGGGAAAACCAGCATCCGCTGGCCTGCGTCATGGAGGAGAATTGAATGATTGCGCAAGAACTTGAAGTCAGCCTGCACATGGCCTTTGTCGAAGCCCGGCAGAAGCGCCACGAGTTCATCACCGTCGAGCACCTGTTGCTGGCGTTGCTCGACAACCCGTCGGCCGCTGAAGCATTGCGCGCCTGCGGCGGCAATATCGAACAACTGCGCCGCGACCTGAACAAATTCATCGGCGAACACACGCCCCGCATCGAAGGCGAGGACGAAATCGACACGCAGCCGACGCTCGGCTTCCAGCGCGTCATCCAGCGCGCCATCCTGCACGTGCAGTCTTCCGGCAAGAAGGAAGTCAACGGCGCCAACGTACTTGTTGCGATCTTCGGCGAAAAGGATTCGCACGCCGTCTATTACCTGCAGAAGCAAGGCATCACCCGCCTCGACGTCGTCAATTTCATCTCGCATGGCGTCAGCAAGGTGCAGCAGAACACCCCGCGCGCGGAACCCGAAGGCGAAGCGGAAGCCGAAAGCCAGCAGAACGCGGCCGGTCCGCTCGAAAGCTACACCATCAACCTCAACGCGCTGGCGCTGCAAGGCAAGATCGACCCGTTGATCGGGCGCGACCAGGAACTCGAACGCGTCATCCAGACGCTCTGCCGCCGCCGCAAGAACAACCCGCTGCTCGTCGGCGAAGCCGGCGTCGGCAAGACGGCGATCGCAGAAGGGCTCGCCCGCAAGATCGTCGAGAACGACGTGCCGGAAATCCTCGCGCAGGCCAATGTCTATGCGCTCGACATGGGGGCGCTGCTGGCCGGGACAAAATACCGCGGCGACTTCGAACAACGCCTGAAGGCGGTGCTCAAGCAGCTCGGCGAAAATCCCAATGCCATTCTGTTCATCGACGAAATCCATACGCTGATCGGCGCCGGATCGGCTTCGGGCGGCACGATGGATGCGTCGAACCTGCTCAAGCCGGCGCTGTCGAGCGGGCAGATCAAGTGCATCGGCGCAACCACCTACAACGAATACCGAGGCATTTTCGAAAAGGATCACGCCCTCTCCCGTCGCTTCCAGAAGATCGACGTCAACGAACCGTCGAGCGCCGATACCATCGACATTCTCAAGGGACTGAAGTCGCGCTTCGAGTCGCACCATGGCATCAAGTATTCGGCGGCGGCGCTGACCTCGGCCGTCGATCTGTCGGTTCGTTTCATCACCGACCGCCACTTGCCGGACAAAGCCATCGACGTCATCGACGAGGCCGGCGCGGCCCAGCGTATCCTGCCCAAGTCGAAGCAGAAGAAGCTGATCGGCAAGCAGGATATCGAGGAAATCGTCGCGAAGATCGCACGCGTACCCTCGACCCAGGTCTCGTCCGACGACCGCAGCGCCCTCAAGAATCTGGATCGCGACCTGAAGGCCGTCGTTTTCGGCCAGGATGTCGCCATCGACGCGCTGGCCAAGGCCATCAAGATGGCGCGCTCGGGCCTCGGCACACCGGGCAAGCCAATCGGCAGTTTCCTGTTCTCCGGCCCGACCGGCGTCGGCAAGACCGAAGTCGCCAAACAGCTCGCCTACTGCCTCGGCGTCGAACTGCTGCGCTTCGACATGTCCGAATACATGGAGCGGCATGCCGTTTCACGCCTGATCGGCGCGCCGCCGGGCTATGTCGGCTTTGATCAGGGCGGCCAACTCACCGAAGCCGTCACCAAGAAGCCCTACTGCGTGTTGCTGCTCGACGAAATCGAGAAAGCGCATCCGGACATCTACAGCATCCTGCTGCAGGTCATGGATCACGGCACGCTCACCGACAACAACGGACGCAAGGCTGACTTCCGCAATGTCATTATCATCATGACAACCAACGCCGGCCAGGAATCGCTTCAGAAGGCGACCATGGGCTTCACCAGCGCGCGGGCGGTCGGCGACGAAATGGTCGACATCAAGCGTATCTTCTCGCCCGAATTCCGTAACCGGCTCGACGCGATCATCTCGTTCAAGCCGCTCGACCATGACATCATCCTGCGCGTCGTGGACAAGTTCCTGATGCAGCTTGAAGAGCAACTGCACGAGAAGAAGGTCGAGGTGGCCTTTACCGACGCGCTCAAGGACCACCTGGCGACCAAGGGCTTCGACCCCCTGATGGGCGCGCGACCGATGTCACGCCTGATTCAGGACGTCATCCGCGCGGCGCTGGCCGACGAGTTGCTGTTCGGACGACTGGTCAACGGTGGCCACGTCACGGTCGACATCGGTCCAGACGACAAGATTCGCCTGAGCTACGCGAGTGAAAAGGACCCGGTAGTAGCCTGAACGGCACAGGAGTGCGAAAATAGGCGGTTTTCTCGCCAGGAAAACCCATGCAGCATTTTGCCAGCGACAACTACGCCGGAATCTGTCCGGAAGCGCTTCAGGCCCTGATCGAAGCCAATGTTGGCCACGCGCCGGCATATGGCGACGACGAGTGGACGAACCGCGTCTCCGACCGCTTGCGCGAACTTTTCGCCACCGACTGCGACGTCTATTTCGCATTCAACGGTACCGCGGCCAATTCGCTCGCGCTCGCCGCGCTCTGCCAGAGTTATCACAGCGTCATCTGCCACGAAGTCGCGCACGTCGAAACCGACGAGTGCGGCGGGCCGGAATTCTTCTCGAACGGATCGAAGCTCCTGACCGCCGGCGGCGACAACGGCAAGCTCACGCCGGAGAGCGTGCTCGAGGTCATCGTGCGGCGCGACGACATCCATTACCCGAAGCCCAAGGTCGTCACCCTGACGCAGTCGACCGAAGTCGGCACCGTCTACCGGCCCGATGAAGTCGCGGCAATCGCCGACATGGCGCACCGCCACGGCCTCAACGTCCACATGGATGGCGCGCGCTTCTCCAACGCAGTTGCCTCGCTCGGCGTCGCCCCGGCCGATATCACCTGGCGCGCAGGCGTCCAGGTGCTTTGCTTCGGCGGCACGAAAATGGGCCTGCCGGTCGGCGAAGCCATCGTCTTTTTCGATCGCGCACTGTCGGAAGACTTCGCGCGGCGTTGCAAACAGGCCGGGCAACTCGCCTCGAAAATGCGCTTTCTCTCGGCGCCCTGGCTCGGCATCCTCGACAACGACAGCTGGGTCAAGCACGCGCGCAATGCCAATGCCATGGCTCGCCGACTGGCCGACGGCCTTGCGACGATCCCGGGCGCAGCGCTGATGTTCCCGGTCGAATCGAACAGCGTCTTCGTCAATCTGCCACTGGCGATGATCGAGGGCCTGCGTGAACGCGGTTGGCGCTTTTACACCTTCATCGGTGCCGGCGGCGCGCGTTTCATGTGCGCCTGGGACACCACCGAGGAAAGCGTCGACGCCCTGCTCGCCGACCTGCGCGCGCTCGACCGCAGCTAGCCGACAAGCGCTTCCGGCACCGGGGTCGGAAGCACTTTCGGGAGACGGACGACAAAAGCCGTCTCGCCCGGCGCGCTCGATACCCGGATCGTCCCGCCCAGCCGGTGCGTAACGATATTGGCCACGATATTGAGACCCAGTCCGGTGCCGCCGCGCCCACGGCGCGTCGTGAAGAACGGATCAAAGATACGCGGCAGATGCTCAACCGGAATCGGGTGTCCGTCATTGCGGCAGATCATTTCGACCCAGTCGCCCTCGTCGCGGACATCAAGGGCGATCTCGCCGGCACCGTCCTCGTCATAACCGTGCATCAGCGCGTTCAGCACGAGATTGGTGACGACCTGCGCCAGCAGCCCCGGGCAACTGTTCATCTCCACATCTCGCGGACAGGCGCAGGTGACGCGGACGCGCCGGTGTCGGAACTTCGGTCGCAGGCTGGTCAGCACCTCGTCAAGATAGTCGCCCAGACGGAACTGCCGCCGCTCGTCCGAGGAAGCATCGACCGAGACCTGCTTGAAACTCTGGATCAGGTGGGCGGCACGCTCGACGTTGCTCATCACGAGTTGCGCCCCCTCGTCCACTCGCGCAACAAACTGCGCCAGATCGGACTTGCGGATCACTCCCTGATCCAGCCAGACCTGCATGCGCCGCGTCTCCTCTTGCAAGCAGGAGGCACCGGTCAGGGCGACCCCGACCGGCGTGTTGATTTCGTGAGCGACGCCGGCGACCAATTCGCCGAGCGAGGCGAATTTTTCCGATTGCACCAGCGTATCCTGGGCCTGCTTCAGGGTGTCCAGCGTTGCCGACAATTCCCGGTTGGTGCGCAGCAGTTCCTGCTCGACCGCGCTCCTGCGCTCGATATCCGACACCAGGCGTCGCTCGATCCGGTTGTAGGCATCGACCACTTCGCCGAATTCGTCTTCGCCGCGGAGCTTGAGTTCGCTGACATGGTCCTCGCTCGCCAACTCGCGAAACGCTTTCGACAGATCGAGCAGCGGACGGATCACGATACGGCTCATTGCCGCATACAACATCACGCCGAGCAAGGCGTTGAGGACGACGATCTCGATGAGGCGCGCCCGGATTACCTCGAACATTACCCGTTCCAGATACTCCCGCGAAAAATCGATTTCGACCTGACCGAGCGCCAGCGCCTCGCCCGCCCCGTCACCCGACCATTCGAGCCGGGCGCTGACCAGATCCTTCTCCGCGATGTCCGCGGCATTTTTCCGGGCATGCTCGAGAAACAGGCGACCGCGCTCGTCAATGACGCGAATTGCCAGCACATCCTGCGACGCGAGTTCCGCGTCGATCACGCGCTCTGCCTGCTGCTTGTCGAAATTCCAGAGCGCCTGGGCAAGATTGGCGCGCAGCTTGCTGGCGATCTCCTGCTTGCGCTGATCGAACCGCTGCTCAAGCTGGTGACGCAGGGCGAACACGGAAAAGATGCTGGACACCAGCAGCACCGCCGTCACCAGCGCAACCAGCAGGAAATTCAACTTGAAGCGCATCGTCCCCCCCGCAGTACGCCCCGGCCACTGCAGCGCTGCCCGGAAGCGCCGGGGAGACGCCGCGCCCCGCGCGCGTCAGAGCACGACCTGCGTCCCCAGTTCAACGACACGGTTGCTCGGAATTTTGTAGAAACTCGTCGCACTGCTCGAATTGCGGAACAGGATGATGAACAGCTTCTCGCGCCAGTAAGCCATCTCCGAACCGATCCTCGGCACCAGTGTCGCCCGCCCAAGGAAGAATGACGTCGACATCATGTCGATGACGAGTCCCTGTTCCGCGCACAGCGCCAGTGCTTGCGGAATGTTCGGATCGTCCTTGAAACCGTACTGCACGTTCAGCCGGAAGAAGTTACCCTTGAGTTTCTGGATATCGACACGATCAATTTCCGGCACGTAGGGCACATCGAAGACCTCGACCGAGACAACCAGCACGCGCTCATGCAGCACCTTGTTGTGCATCAGATTGTGCAACATCGAATTGGGCACGCGATCGTTGCGCGAGGTCAGGAAGACGGCCGTCCCCTCGACGCGCACCGGCTCCGAGATCAGCAGCGCGTCGATGAACATGTCGAGCTCGATCGCCTCGCCACTGGTGCGCGAACTGAGGAGTTGCCCACCACGTTTCCAGGTGCTCATCAGCACGAACACCAGCGAGCCGATCATCAGCGGGAACCAGCCGCCGTCGGGAATCTTGAGAACGTTGGCATAAAGGAAGGTCAGTTCCACGACAAGGAAGCAGGAGAAGAGCGCCAGTGCCCGCCCCCAGCCCCATCCCCAGCCGCGCGCTGCAACGACGATGGCAAGTGTCGAAGTGATCACCATGTCGCCGGTCACCGCAATACCGTAGGCGCCGGCCAGGTTATTGGTCGACTGAAAACCGAGCACAAGCACGACGACCGCCAGGAACAAGCCCCAGTTGACGCCGGGAAGATAGATCTGGCCCTGCTCCTTCTCGGAGGTGAACTTGACGTCGAAGCGCGGCACGAAACCGAGTTGCATCGCCTGCCGGGTGACGGAAAACGCGCCCGAAATAACGGCCTGAGACGCAATCACCGTCGCGGCGGTCGACAGGCCGACGAGCGGCAGCAAGGCCCAGTCCGGCGCCAGATGGTAGAAGGGGTTCGAGGCGCTGTCGGGATTGGCGAGCAGCAGCGCGCCCTGGCCGAAGTAATTGAGAATCAGGGAAGGGATGACGAAGCTGAACCACGCCTGGCGGATCGGCCGGGAGCCAAAGTGCCCCATGTCGGCATACAGCGCTTCGGCACCGGTGATCGAAAGCACGACCGCGCCCATGGCGACGATCGCCAACCCCGGATTGGTGAAGAGGAAGCGCAAGCCGTAGAGCGGATTGAGCGCATTAAGAACTTGCGGATTGGACGCCAGGCTGATCGCGCCGAGCGTCGCCAGCGTGCCAAACCAGACCAGCATCACCGGGCCGAACAGGGCTCCGACCGACGCCGTCCCGCGCCGCTGGACGAAAAACAACGCAAACAGAACGAGCAGGGTCAACGGAATGACATAAGGTCGGAAAGCCGGCGTCGCTACATCCAGACCCTCAAGCGCCGAAAGCACCGAGATGGCGGGTGTTACCATGCCGTCGCCATAGAACATGCCGGCGCCGAGCAGACCGACCAGCATGATCGCGCGTTCGCGCTTTGGATTACCCTTGGCATCATGCAGGGCCAGCGCGATCAAGGCCATGATACCGCCCTCGCCGCGGTTATCGGCGCGCATGATGAAGACGACATACTTGATCGAGACGATGACGATCAGCGCCCACACGATCAACGAGAGAATGCCAAGCACGTTATCCGGCGTCAGCGGGATCGGATGGTTGCCGGAAAACACCTCTTTCATCGTGTACAGCGGGCTTGTGCCGATATCGCCATACACCACACCCAGTGCCGCCAATGCCAGTGCCGCCTGCTGGGCCTTGCTCTGCTCGCCACCCTGATGCATCGTGTCCCCTCTTCGTTTGCCTCCGGACATCGCCGTCAGCTGCCTTTTTTCTTCTTGACCGCCAAACGCGCCGGCGAAGGCGCCGGAACCCGCCTCCGCTGAACTCTCCGGCACTCTTCAGGTCGATATTGTCCCTGATTAAGGGGATTGCCGCAAACCGCCGGAGTCGTCGGTGCCCCTGTGGCAATCCGCAGAGGAATTGACGCCGCCGCGGACACCCCCGATACTTTTCACGACATTTTGACCCGACGCGCCATTCACGCGTCATCACGAAGGCCACGATTATGCAAAAGTACCCCTTGAACTACCTTTCGCTGCTCTCCGAAAAGCACCCCTCGATCGAGGCGGCCTCGACGGCCATCATCAACCTCACGGCGCAGCTGCAGCTCCCCAAGGGCACCGAGCACTTCCTCTCCGACGTTCACGGCGAGCACGAAGCCTTCCAGCATGTCATCCGCAACGGCGCCGGCTCGATCTGGCGAAAGATCGACGAAATGTTCGCCAACTCGATGTCGAAGCGCGAACGCCGGAACCTCACGACGCTGATCTACTACCCCGAGGACAAGACGCCGCTGATGCTGCAAAGCGTCAACGACAAGGACGAGTGGTGCCGGCTCACGCTCGTCCGGCTCGTCAAGTTCTGTCGCACGCTGAGCGCCAAGTATCGGCGTGAAACCGTGCGTGCCCTGCTGCCGAAGCACCTGGCCGAGACGATCGAGGAGCTTCTTTACGACCAGGAAGGCGTCGAACACAAATCGGCCTACTACCAGAGCCAGATCGACACCATCGTCTCGACCGGCAGCTCGCAGACCTTCATCACCTGTCTCGCCACGCTGATCCAGCAGCTGGCCGTCGAACGCCTGCACATCATCGGCGACATCTACGACCGCGGCCCCGGCGCCCACATCATCCTCGACGAGTTGATGGACCACCACCAGGTCGACATCCAGTGGGGCAACCACGACATCCTCTGGATGGGCGCCGCCGCCGGCTGCGAACCCTGCATCGCCAATGTCGTCCGCATCAGCCTGCGCTACGGCAATATGGAGACGCTCGAGAACGGCTACGGCATCAGCCTGCTGCCGCTGGCCTCGTTTGCACTCGAAACCTACAAGGAAGATCCCTGCGAACCTTTCACGCCGAAAGTCGCGGCCAACAGCCTGTTCAGCACGCAGGAAATCCGGCTGATGGCGCAGATGCAGAAGGCGATGGCGGTCATCCAGTTCAAGCTCGAAAGCCAGGTCATCCGGCGGCGTCCGCAGTACCAGATGGAAGACCGCCTGCTGCTGCGCAAGATCGACTATGCCCGCGGCGTCATCACGCTCGACGGCGTCGAATACCCCTTGATCGACACGTTCTTCCCGACCATCGACCCGGCCGATCCGGAAGCACTGACCGCCGAAGAACAGGCAATCGTCGACAAGCTCGTCCTCTCCTTCACCAGCAGCCAGAAACTACATCAGCATATCCGCTTCCTGTTCTCGATCGGCAGCCTCTATCGCGTCCATGACGGCAACCTGCTCTACCACGGCTGCATCGCCATGAACGACGACGGCAGCTTCCGCGCCTTCAACGTCGACGGCAAATCCTTCGCCGGCAAGGCCTTCCTCGACCGTGTCGACCGCCTTGCGCGGCAAGGCTATTTCGACACCGATCACCCGGCGCAAAAGCGCTACGGCATGGATGCCATGTGGTTCCTCTGGTGCGCCCCGATGTCGCCGCTTTTCGGCAAGGACCGGATGACCACCTTCGAACGCTACTTCATCGCCGACAAGGCAACGCACGTCGAGAAGCGCAACGCCTACTACACACTGCGCGACACCGAGGAATCGGCGCGCAAGATCCTGCAGGAATTCCGGCTCGACCCCGACCACGGCATCATCATCAATGGCCACGTCCCGGTGAAGGTGACGAAGGGCGAACGCCCGATCAAGGCCAACGGCCGCCTGATGGTCATCGACGGTGGATTCTCGCGCGCCTACCAGAAGCAAACCGGCATCGCCGGTTATACGCTCATCTCCAATTCGCGCGGCATGCTGCTGGCTGCTCACCAGCCCTTCGAGTCGAAGCAGGCAGCGGTCTCGGAAGAGTTCGATATCGACAGCGAAACGGAGATCGTGCATACCCACCCGTTCCGCCTGCGCGTCCGCGACACCGACCGCGGACTGGAAATCCAGGAGAAGATCGACGCACTCAAGGCGCTGCTGCACGCCTACCGCGAGGGCCTGATCAAGGAACACAGCCTGGCCTGAGGATGGCATAAAAAAACGGTCCCCGCGGGGACCGTTTTTTATTGCATCACCCCGGGACGAAAGCCGCCCGGTCGCCGCCGGAATCAGCGTGCCAGCCAGCCGCCGTCAACAGCGATGGTGTAGCCGTTCACATAGTCGGCCGCCTTCGACGCCAGGAAGACGACAGCACCGCCGAGATCCTCGGGCAGACCCCAGCGCCCGGCCGGAATACGGCCGAGGATTTCGTTGCTGCGCGCCTCGTCGGCCCGCAACTGCGCCGTGTTGTCGGTCGCCATGTAGCCCGGCGCAATGGCATTGACATTGACGCCGTGCTTGGCCCACTCGTTGGCCATCAGCATGGTGATGCCCTTGACGCCGCTCTTCGACGCCGTGTAGGACGGCACCCGGATACCGCCCTGGAAGGACAGCATCGAGGCCACATTGACGATCTTGCCGCCGGTACCTTGCTTGATGAACTGCCGCGCAACGCCCTGGCACATGAAGAACACCGTCTTGAGATTGATGTTCATGACATCATCCCATTCCTTCTCTGTGAAATCGATCGAGTCGTTGCGCATGATGATACCGGCATTATTCACCAGGATATCGACATGACCGAAGGCATCGACGGCGGTCTTGACGACCTGTTCGACCGGCTCGATGCTGAGCAGGTTTGCCTGGATGTGCAGGTACTTGCGCCCGGTCGCCTCAACGGCGGCCTGCGTTTCCGCTGCATCCGGCGTATAGGTGACGCCGACGATATCGGCACCGGCCTGCGCCAGCGCGACCGCCATGCCGCGCCCGAGACCGCGTTCGGACCCGGTGACGATGGCCACTTTTCCTTCCAGCTTGAATGCGTCGAGAATTCCGCTCATTTTTCTGTGCTCCTTATTTGAGGTCGTTGGGGCCGAGGCCATCCATGTCGTCGAAGGTCTGGTTCTCACCGGCCATCGCCCAGACGAAGGAATACGGACCGGAGGCAACGCCGGAGTGGATCGACCACGACGGCGAAATCACGGCCTGTTCGCTGGCCATGACAATGTGCCGGGTTTCCTGCGGCTGTCCGTGCAGGTGGAACACGCGCGTTTCCGGCGCCATGCCGAAATAGAGATAAACCTCCATGCGGCGCTCATGCGTGTGCGGCGGGAAGGTGTTCCAGACGCTGCCCGGCTCGAGCACGGTGACGCCCATCACCAACTGGCAGCTCTTGCAGACAGCCGGATGGACGTACTGATAGATGGTGCGCACGTTGCAGGTCTCGGGCGAGCCGAGCTTGCGCGGATTGGCCTTCTCGCGGCTGATATGCACAGTCGGATAACTCGCGTGCGCCGGGCTGCTGACGAGATAGAACTTCGCCGGCGCCGCCGCATCGTCGCTCTCGAACGCCACGGTCGTCTTGCCCATGCCGACATAGAGCCCTTCGCCATTGGCGAGCGACAGCGTCTCACCGTCGACGATGACGCGGCCATTGCCGCCGAGGTTCACGACGCCAAGTTCGCGCCGATCGAGGAAGTTCGGCGTGCCGAACTCCTTGCCGCCTTCGAGCGACAGCGTCTGCGAGGTCGGCACGGCACCGCCGAAAACGACACGATCGACGTGCGTGTAGGTCAGCCGGAGTTCGCCGGTGACGAAAACCTGCTCGACGAGAAAATGACGACGCAAAGTCTCCGTGTCATATTTCTTCATGTCCTCGGGATGATGCGAATAACGGATATCAAGTTTCATGCAACCTCCAAACTAAGCCTTGAGAAAGTCTTCACGCTGCGGCGTGAAGATGTCGAGCAATCGCCCTTCGACGACACAGGTGGCCCCGTGCAGCACCGAGGACTTGATGAAAACGGAATCACCGGCGCGCAAGGTTCTGGATTCGCCCTCGACGGTGAAGACGAACTCGCCCTCGAGGCAATAGCAGACCTGCTCATGCACGTGGCGATGCTCATAGCCGATCGCCCCGGCCTTGAAAAACACCTCGACCGCCATCAGCCCGCCACCGTGGGCGCGAATCTTACGGCTGACCTTGCCTGCCTCGATCTCTTCGAGTTCCAGCGCATCATCGGGGAAAAAAACAGCTTCACTCATCGCAACATTCCAATCTAAACAGCATTTTTTCAACTGCCACATCTCCGTGCGCCGTGTCATCCGGTTGCATCGCAACGCCATGACCATGCTCACGGAGGCCCAAAAAAAATAGGTCAAATGGCCTGACCAATCACTCTACACGAAGCCAACCCTTTCAGCAAGAAAAAAGGGCTTCGAAAACAACATCAAAGACGCTATCGGCGCTGTCGCATCGCTGCGACAAAACCGAGCCGGCGCGAAATCGTCGCACCTACTTGCATCAGTTCTTCGACCACCTGTTGCCGCCCTTCGTTCAAGCGCTTGATCGGGCCCGACACACTGATCGCCGCAATGACATTGCCAGTGTAGTTGTAGATCGGCACGGCCAGGCAGAACAATCCGTACTCGACGCCTTCGTCGTCAATGGCATAGCCGTTGGCGCGGATGGTCGCAAATTCCTCGTACAGCTTGACCCGGTCAATGATCGTTTTTTCGGTAAGGCGCGTCAGCTTCCGCTCGAACACCCGGTCGGTCTCCTCGATCGACAGGTTCGCCAGGATCACCTTGCCCAGGGCCGTGCAATACGCCGGACGGCGACTGCCAAGATGCGCCGTCGTCTGGATCGACCCGGTACCTTCTGCCTTGTAGAGATAAACGACATCTCCATTGTTGTAGACGCCCAGAAACGAGGTCTCGCCAACCGACATCGACAACTCCTGCAGATACGGTATCGAGACATCGACGACGTCCTGCCCGATCAAACCGGAGAGTCCGATTTCCAGCGCCTTTACGCCAATGTAATAGCGCTCGTTTTCCTTGTTCCAGGTCACGTATTCGCGCTCGGCCAGGATCTCGAGCACCCGGAACGCCGTGGTCTTCGGAATGCCGACGATCTTGACGATCTCGGCAAGCGACAAGCCTTTGGCATTCTGCGCCACCGCCTCGAGCACGTTCAGGGTTTTATCGACACTCGAATTGACTTTATCGCTCATGACAACCGTTTATAAACTTAAAATCCGTGTTGCCGGAATCAGCATTCCGGCAACACGGAGAAAGCGCGCCTGGCGCGCCGCTACAGACTTACTTGACGTCGCGGACGGCGTCGATGGCCTTGATCACGTCTTCACCGCCGAACTTGTCGGTGAAGGTCTTGCGGCCCGCCTTCGTCGCTTCCAGGAACGGCGCCGGATCAACCTTCTCCACCACCGAAACGTTCAGCTTCTTCAGGTCCGCAACGATCTTCGCGATGTTGTCGTTGTTCAGCTTGCGCTGGTACGCGCCCGCTTCACGCGCCGCTTCGACGATCGCCTTCTGATTCGCCGGCGACAGCGATTCAAACTTCTGCTTGTTCATCACCACCACCAGCGCGCTGTACGCGTGGTACGTCAGCGACAGGTGCTTCTGCACTTCGTACAGCTTCGCCGACCACAGCACCCCGATCGGGTGTTCCTGCGCGTCCACCGTCTTCATTTCCAGCGCCGTGTACAGTTCCGCCAAAGGCATCGGCACCGGGTTCGCGCCCAAGAGCTTGAACGCTTCGATGTGCGCCGGGCTGCCCGTCGTCCGCATCTTCAGCCCCTTCACGTCCGCCGGTACGTTGATCGGGTGCTTCGAGTTGCTCATCTGACGCCAGCCGTTGTCCCAGTACGCCAGACCCTTCATGTTGAATTCGGCCAGCTTGTCCAGCATGTCCTGGCCCGGCTTGCCGTCCAGCGCGCGGTACGCGTGCGCCGTGTCCTTGAACATGAACGGGATGTCGAAGATCCCCATCAGCGGCACCAGCCCGCTGAAGTTGCCCGAGCCCGAGACGATGATGTCGATCGTCCCGCCACGTACGCCGCTGATCGCCGCGTCAAACTTGCCCAGCGAGCTGTCCGGGTACACTTTCAGTTCCAGCGCGCCCTTCGTCTTCGCTTTCAGCAGTTCGCTGAATTTCTCGCCACCCTGGAATTGCGTGTCCGAGCGCGGCGCTTCCGATGCAAAGCGCAGCGTTTCCGCTTGCGCCGCCGCGAACATCCCCGCCAGCGCCCCGGCCATCAGCAACGTTTTGAACATGCCCTTGATTTTCATTCCGTTTCTCCTCGTTTGATTGAACTACAACAGAACTCTTTTTACTTTGCTCAGTAGAACCACCGCGCCGGGATCGTCACCAGTTGCGGGAACGCCACCAGCAGGAACATCACCAGCGTTTCCGCCACCAGGAACGGGAACATCCCCTTGATCACCGTGTCCAGATTCACCCGCGCCACGCTCGAGACAACGTTCAGGACCGTCCCTACCGGCGGTGTGATCAGCCCGATCGCGTTGTTCATCATGAACATGATGCCAAAGTAGTACGGGTCGATTCCCGCCGCTTTCACCAGCGGCATCAGCACCGGCGTCAGGATCAGTACCGTCGGCGCCAGGTCCAGTGCCGTCCCCACCGCAAAGACCAGGATCATCAGGATGACCATCAGCAGCAGCCGGTTGTCCATGAACGGCGCCATCATCTCCGTCACTTGCGCCGGAATGTCCGCGATCGTGATCAGCCATGCCGATACCATCGACGCCGCCACGATCAGCATGATCGAGCTCGCCGTCTTCGCCGAGGCCAGCAGGATCTTCGGCAGGTCCGACAGTTTCATGCCGCGGTAGATGAACAGGCTGACGATCAGCGCCACCACCGCCGCCACCACCGCCGCTTCCGTCGGCGTGAACATCCCGCTCTTCATCCCGCCAATGATGATGAACGGCAGGAGCAGCGCCCAGATCGCTTCGCGCAGCGAGGTCCACAGCACTTGTGCGTCAAACTTTTGCTTCGGCGCGTTGGCAAAGTCTTTCCGCGCCACGAACTTCCAGGTGATCACCAGCGACAGCGCCATGATCAGCCCCGGGAAGATCCCCGTGAAGAAGAGTTTCGTGATCGACAGTTGCGCCGCTACCCCGAACAGCACCAGCGGCATCGCCGGCGGCAGGATCGGCGCGATGCACGCCGCTCCGGCAATCAGGCCCGCCGACCGTCCGACGTTGTAGTTCGCCTTGCGCATCATCGGGATCACCACCGCCGCCAGCGCCGCGCTGTCCGCCGCCGCCGATCCCGAGATGCTCGCCAGAATCAGCGCCGCAATGATCGCGACATAGCCCAGCCCGCCTTCAATGTGCCCGACCAGTGCGTTCGCCACTTTGACGATCTGGTGCGAGATCCCCCCCTTGTTCATGATCTCGCCCGCCAGCATGAAGAACGGGATCGCCATCAGCGGGAAATTGTCCGCTCCAGAGACCAGGTTCTGCGCCAGGATCTGCACGTCGAACGAGTTCAGGTGAATCATCAGCGACACGCCGCAGACCAGCAGCGCAAACGCTACCGGCATGCCAATGAACATCGCTCCGCACAGCGATACCAAGAATACTGTTACCGTCATTTTCTTTCGCTCCGCGTCGCTTATAGCGCGTCTTCAATATCCGGACACATTTCCTGCTCGTCCATCTGCCCCGTCACCAACCGGTACAGCGAACCCAGCAGCAGGACGCCCATCCCCACGCTGCATACCAGCAGCGCCATATACACCACCCCGATCGGGATCCCCGATACCGGCGCGATGTTCGCCATGTTCAGCCCCACAATCTTGATCCCGCCGTACGTCATCAGCACGCAGCACGCCAGCGTCGTCACGTCGCTGATGAATTTGCATGCCTTCTTCCCCGCCAGCGGCAGCAGCTTCGTCACCGTGTGCACCCCAAGGTGCCCGTTGTCATAGAGCATCAGCACCGATCCCAGGAATACCATCCACACAAACAGGAAGCGCGATACCTCTTCCGAGAAAATAATCCCGTAGTTGAACCCGTAGCGCAGCACCACGTTCCCGAATACCAGCAACACCATCAGCCCGAATATGCAGATCAGCAGCCATTCCAGCGTCTTCAGCAACAGCTTTGAAAACATCCTTTTCCCCTCCCTTTTCTTTCTTTCAGTGCCGCCCTAGCGCCCCATCCAGCCGCCATCGACGGTAATGATTGTGCCATTGACATAATCCGATGCACTCGAGGCAAGATAGATCGCCGCCCCGACCATGTCTTCCGGTTTGCCCCAGCGGCCCGCCGGAATACGTTCCATGATCTGGCGACTGCGCGTCGCATCGGCCATCAGTGCCGTATTCATCTCGGTCGCCATGTAGCCGGGCGCGATGCAATTGACATTGACGCCCTGGCTCGCCCACTCGTTCGAAAGCGACTTTGTAAACTGCGCGACGGCGCCCTTGCTAGCGGCATAGGCCGGCACGGTCAGTCCGCCCTGGAACGAGAGCAGCGAGGCAATATTGATGATCTTGCCCGACTTCTGCGCGAGCATCCGCTTGCCGACCTCCTGGCACATGAAGAAGACGGCGTTCATATTGACGTCGATGACGTAGTTCCAGTCCTGGCGCGGGAATTCGGCCGCCTTGTGACGGCTTTGCACACCGGCGTTATTGACGAGAATGTCGATCCGGCCAAAATCGGCCTCGACCTTGGCGACCAGCGCCGGAATGCCGTCGATGTCGGCAAGGTCGTGCACATAAAACTTGCCGCAGACGCCCTGCGCGTTGATCTGATCGATGACATCCTGATCGGCTTTGCGGCCGACGACGGCGACGTTGGCACCGGCCTTGGCGAGGCCAATCGCCATCGCCTTGCCAAGCCCGCGATTCCCCCCGGTGAACAGCGCGGTTTTTCCCTTGAGGTTGAAAATATCAAGCATGGACAGCCTTCTTTCTATAATTTGAAAAGCATCTTGATGGCGTTGGCCCCCTTGAGCAGGTCCTGGAAAACCGCAGGCGCCTGCTCCGGCGTCGAGACCGAAAGCATCAGTTCGAAGTCGATGGTGCCACTTCCCAGGATGCCTGCGGCAATCTCGAAATCGCGGCGCTCATAGACGCGAATACCGATCATCGTCAGTTCCTTGAACTCGATCTTGAGCAGATCGACTTCCGGCGGTTTTTTGTAGGAGCCGACCACCACGGCAGTCCCACGCACCTTGATAACATCCATCAGCGTTGCCTGAACGCTCGGGTGCGCGGCGCAATCGAAGGCGAAATCGGCGCACAGGCCCTGCGTCGCTGCCTTGACGCTGGCAACGACATCGTCATTGGCCGCGTCGATCGTGATGAAGCCGAGCTTCTTGGCGATTTCCAGACGATAGGGATTGGCCTCGACGACAATCACCGAGCGTGCACCGAAATACTTGAGGCAGGACGCCACGCACAGACCGATCGGACCGGCACCATAGACAACAGCCGTGTCACCCGGTTTGTAGCCGGAACGGCGGACGGCATGCACGCCGACAGCGACAGGCTCGATGAAGGCGCCCAGCTTGAGAGAGAGCCCGGCGGGAATCTCAACGACCTTGTCGACCGGCACCTTGACGTATTCGGCCATGCCACCGTCACAATCGATACCGATCAGCTTGAGCGTGTTGCATACATGCGGATAGCCGCTCTTGCACGGCTCGCACTCACCACAGGAAAGCAGCGGATAGACGGTCACCGGCGTCCCCTTGGCCAGGGTCGGATGCCCCTTCTCGATGACGCCCGAGAATTCGTGACCCATGATCAGCGGCGCCTTGGCGCGCGGGTGCGTTCCCTGGTAAATGAACATGTCGGAACCGCAGATACCGGCATACGCAACCTTGATCAGAACTTCGCCCGCGGCCACTTCGGGAATTGCGCGGTCTTCGGCAGCGACATCCTGCGCACTCTTATACACAATACTTTTCATGCCAATCACTTCCTTCACGAACGGGATTCGAAAATCATGCGGACGGCGGACGCCGGCTTGACCGGCAGTCGCCGCTCAGAATTTGTTCATCTGGTACCAGGGCGCTTCGCCACGCAGCACACGGCGCACTTCCTCTGCCGCCTTGCGCTTCAACTCCTGCGCCGATTCGCTCGAATGCCAGGCCATATGCGGCGAGCACAGGAAATTGTCATACTTGAAGAGCGGATGATCGACGCGACCCGGTTCGTTCGCCAGCACATCGAGTGCGGCACCCGCCAGTCGTTTCTCGGCCAGCATTTTTTCCAGCGCCACTTCATTGACGATGTTGCCACGCGCGGTGTTGACGAGATACGCCGTCGGTTTCATCAACCCGAGCCGCGCCTCGTCGAGCAGGTTGCGCGTTTCGTCGCTGAGCGGGCAGTGCACCGAAACGACGTCGGATTCATGCAACAGCGTTTCCAGAGACACCAGCGTGACGCCCTCGGGCGCACGCGCCGGATCGGTGATGTTGGGATCGAAAGCCAGTACGCGCATACCGAGCGCGCGTACCTTGCGTGCCATCGCGCTGCCGATCCGGCCGATACCGATGATGCCGATCGTCTGAACCTGATGGCGGAAGATCGGCTGCATCAGGCGGAAATCCCACTGCCCTTGCTTGACGTAGGCATTGGCTTGGGCAATCTTGCGCGTCAGGCACAGCATCATCGCCAGCGCGTGGTCGGAAACTTCCTCTGTGCCGTAGTCCGGAACATTGCTGGCAATGATCCCGAGTTCAGCCGCCGCCCTGAGATCGATGGTATCGACACCAACCCCGTAGCGAGCGATGATCTTGCAGCGTTTCAGGTGCTGCATCACGCGCCGGGTCAGCGGCGCATACATGATGATGAGCGCCTCGGCGTCCGCGCACTGGGCGATCACCTCATCCTCGGTCCGGCAGTTCAGCCACGGCAGGTCACGACAGACATCGGCCAACACCCGCTTTTCGATGTCGATATCGGGATGATCACAATCGGCCACCAGCACCACATGGTCGTTATTCACGAAATATTCCTCTCAACACAGAGTAACCCAATGCCAACCGGCCTGTCGCCCTGACAATTGGTCAGATATGTAGAAACATCATTCTCGAATATTACCACCAAAATCAAAAAACGGAACAGCGTTTCGTATTTATGCATCTGGCACGAGACGAATCGCCGACAACACCTCCTGCCGCAACACGCACCAATCGGTCGATGTCGCCTTTTCTGGCGGGATCTTGCCGGCGATGTCACAAGTCCGTTGCCGATGGAGAACCAATTGGCGTAACGTATTGCCTGACACCCAGAGACACCGAACAACCCTTTCGCACAGTCCCTGCAAACGAATGGATACCGTCATTTCTCACCCTCCCCCCCAGGCCGCGGCCGACACATCGACCACCACCGTACTGCTGGTCGACGACGAGCCGAACATTCTCTCTTCGCTGCGACGCCTGCTGCGCCCGACCGGATACCGGACGCTCATTGCCGAAAGCGGACGCGCCGGTCTGGAGATTCTCGAAAAAGAGCACGTCGACCTCGTCATTTCCGACATGCGCATGCCGGAAATGGATGGCGCCCGCTTTCTCGAAGAGGTGCGCAACCGCTGGCCCGAAGTCGTCCGCATCCTGCTCACCGGCTATGCCGACATCAGTTCGACCATCGCCGCCATCAACCGCGGCGAAATCTACCGTTACATCTCAAAGCCCTGGAACGATCACGATCTGTTACTCGTCATCCGCGAGGCGCTGGAAAACAGTCGTCTGCGCGGCGAGAACGAGCGGCTGCTGGCGCTTACCCAGGCTCAGAACGAGGCACTCAAGGATCTCAATGCCGGCCTTGAGGACAAGGTCAAACAGCGCACGGCGGAAATCGAGCAGATCAACAGTTTCCTCAATCTCGCCAACGACAAGCTCAAGCAGAACTTCCTGATCTCGATCAAGATCTTCTCGGGTCTGATCGAACTGCGCGGCAACAACGTCGGCGGCCACTCGCGCCGTGTCGCCGATCTGGCGCGGCGGCTCTCCGCAAAGCTGGGCATGACTTCCCGCGAGCAGCACGACGTCTTCTACGCTGCCCTGCTTCATGACATCGGAAAGATCGGCTTCCCCGACACGCTGATCGCCAAACCCGTATCGAAGATGAGCAGCGAAGAGTTGTCCCTCTATCGCAAGCATCCGGGCATCGGTGCCTCGGCGCTGACGGCGCTGGAGGAACTGGCCGACGTGGCGCGCTACGTGCGTTCCCACCATGAGCGTTTTGACGGACAGGGCTTCCCTGACGGCCTCGAAGGCACAGCCATCCCCCGCGGCGGCCGACTACTGGCGGTCATCGACGAATATGACGCGCTTCAGGGCGGCATGATGTCCGAGAAGCGGATGAGCGCGGACGAGGCCAGGAAGTACATCGAGCAGTCGCGAGGAAAGCGCTTCGATCCGGAAATCGTCGACGCATTCTCCGCCCTGCTCGACACCATCGCCGAGGAATCGATCCGCGACAAGGCGGTCTACTACACCGACCTGCGTAGCGGCATGGTGCTCGCGCGCGACCTCTTCAGCAAGGAAGGGCTGCTCCTGCTGGCCGCCGACTTCGTTCTCGATGCCCGCATCATCCGCCAGATCCAGGAATATGCAGCACGGGAAAAACTGCCGATCACGGTGCATGTCCACCTGGAACCGCCGGGGCAGAAGCAATGAAACGGGGATTGCTGCTCGACGACGAGCCTTTCGTGCTCAAGGCGTTGCAGCGAGTACTCGCGCCATCGGGAGCGCCCGGCCGTCTGCCACCACTGCGACTCGACCTGTTTGCCGATCCTGCCGAAGCGCTCGCCAAGGCCCGCCACACCGCCTATGACTTCGTAATCGCCGACTACCGGATGCCAGGCATGAGCGGCGTCGAATTTCTCCGGCAACTGCGCGCCATTCAGCCCGACACCGTTCGGATCATCCTGTCCGGCCAAGCAGACCTTGACGGCGTCATCGGCGCAGTCAATGTCGGGGGAATTCACCGGTTCATTGCCAAGCCCTGGGACAACGACGCTCTGATTGCCGCCCTTGCCGAGGAACTGGCGAACCGGGAGACGCGGCTTGAAAACGGACGCCTCGCCGACGTCGTGCGCGTCGAACGCGGCAGTCTCACGCCGGAAGAACTCGAACGGCGCCGGCTCGAAGCGCTTGAACCCGGCATCACCCAGGTCAACTGGGGACCCGACGGCGCCGTATTGCTCGACGAATCGCTGCTTGACGCGACAGAATCGCGCAACAAGTGACGCTCCTTTCTGCGGCCAACGCTAGCCATCGATGACACCACGATGAACCCGGAAGCCCCCCCCATCCAGGACAGCCGAGTCGACGCCCGTGTCCTGTTTGTCGAAGACGACGCAATCCAGTTGATGGCCTTGCGTCGTCTGGGCGAGAAAATCGTCAGCGCGGTCCGCGGCGCGCCGGATGGCCTGAAAGCCCTCGAAATCTGGCGTGAGTGGCAACCGGACGTCGTTGTCACCGACATCCACATGCCGAACATGAACGGGCTGGAACTCTCCGCCACAATCAAGCGGGAAAACCCTGACGCGCAGATCGTCGTCCTGACGGCCGACCTCACCGACGACAGCCTTATCGAAGCGCTGCATGCCGGTGTTGACCGCTACATCACGAAACCGGTCGACATGCGCCTGCTCGCCGATGCCATCGGCAAGTGCCTGCGCGACCGCGATCACCTGAACGAACTCCGCCTCAACCGCGAAATCGCCTTGCTCAACACCGCGCTGCAGAAGGAAAAAGCCGAACACCTGGCCCTCATCCATCGACTCGAAGAAGCGCACAACCAACTGCTCCTGTCAGAAAAAATGGCTTCCATCGGCCAACTGGCAGCCGGCGTCGCGCACGAGATCAACAACCCTCTGGGCTTCGTCACGGCGAATTTCAGCGTACTTCAGCAATACATCACCCGACTCTCGCGCCTGCTCGGAACCTACACAGGCCTCGAAAGCGCGCTCTCCGCACAGGACCGCAGCACGCTCACACAAATCAAGGCGGAAATCGATTTCGAGTTTCTCAACGAAGACTTGCGCGAGATTCTTGAGGAATCCGCCTCGGGACTCCTTCGAGTCAAGCAGATCGTGCAGAGCCTCACCGATTTCGCCGAAGGCGGCGGCACGGATTTCGAACCTTGCGACCTGCATGACTGCCTTGAAACGACGCTCAGCGTCATGACGCACGAATTGAAAGGAAAAACGGAGATTCTGCGGGAATATGGCGAGTTACCACTGGTCGACTGCATTCCGTCCGAAATCCGGCAAGTGTTCATGAACCTGCTCGCCAACGCCGCCCAGGCCACCACAGGGGAAGGACGCATCGTCATTCGTACCCGCCGGCAAGCCGATTACGCCTGCATAGAGATCACCGACAACGGCCATGGCATTCCGCCCGACATCCTTAACCGCATCTTCGACCCCTTCTTTACCACCAAACCGGTCGGCGTGGGAACGGGGTTGGGATTGTCGATCGCCCATGGCATCATTCGCAAACATGCGGGACGAATAGAGGTGGATAACAGGCCCGGCCAGGGCGCAACCTTCCGCCTCCTGATCCCTCTTCACCGCCCGGAAGCAGCTGCCACGACGACGTGATATCGGGCGAGTATCAGCGGCGACGGATCGGCAGGCTGATGTGAAAAATCGTTCCCTTGCCCTGTTCGCTGCACACAGCGATCATGCCGTTGTGCGTTTTGACGATGCCATAGGACAGGGACAAACCAAGCCCGGTCCCCTCACCGACGGGCTTGGTGGTAAAGAAGGGATCGAAGATGCGGTTCTGGTGCTCCGCGGAAATGCCCCGTCCGTTATCGACAATCTCGATCCAGACGGAATCGCCCGAAACCCCTGTGCGGATGTCGATCTCCCCGCGCTCGCCTTCGGGAATTGCCTGCGCCGCATTGACGAGCAGATTCAGGAAAACCTGCCCCAACTGCGAGGGTAGACATTCGACCGGCGGCAGGTTGCCGTAATTTTTGCGCACCGTGGCCCGATACTTGATCTCATTGTTGGCGATATTGAGGGCCGAATCGATACACTCGTGAATGTCGGCGGTTTCCCAGGCCGGATTGAGATCAACGTGGGCAAAACGTTTAAGGTCCTGGACGATCTTGCGCACGCGTGACAAGCCGTCGAGCGACTCCTCGATCAGCATCGGACCATCCTGCCGCACGTAGTCGATGTCGATGGCCTGACGCATCTGTTGCAGCCTCGCCAGGACAGGAGAATCCTTATCGCACTCGGCCGCCAGTGTTTCATAGACTGACAGCAGGGACAGGAGACCGTCGAAATAACTCCTGAGGGTTCCCAGGTTGGCGTTGACGAAGCCGATCGGATTGTTGATCTCATGCGCCACACCCGCAGCGAGAAGACCGATCGCCGACATTTTTTCCGACTGCAGGAGCTGCGACTCCATCTGGCTTAAACGACTGCTGGCCGACTCCAGTTTGCCGGCACTATCAGCGACACGCGATTCGAGCAGGGAACTGTAGCGTTCCAGCGCATTCTGATAGCGCTTGAGCTTGAGCAGATTGCGGACGCGCATGACCAGTTCGGCCTTGGCCACCGGCTTGGTCAGAAATTCCTCGACGCCGTTGGAGAGCGCCGCGAGGCGTGACTCCGCATCGCCCAAGGCCGTCAGCATGATGATCGGAATATTGGCGGTACGCGCCTCCGCCTTGAGAATCTCGGCAACGTCAAAACCGCTGATTCCCGGCATCATGACATCGAGCACCACCAAATCCGGAAGCCGATGATCGATCTCGTTGAGCGCTTCCTCGCCGGATGAAACAGAAACGATCTCGTAACCCTCGTTACGCAACTGGGCAGCAATGACATTACGATTGTGCGCTTCGTCGTCGACGACAAGGATGACGGCGGTATCGCCATCGAATTTGATATCAGCGCCTTGCACGAGACTCGAAGCATCCATGATCATGGTCTACACCGGGGTTGGCAACGTTCAGCCCGGCGCCACTCGCCGCACATGCCATCCATCGTAATAGGCTCTGACGAGAGAAACAAGCAGCGACACCTGGATCGGCTTGTGAAACACGACGACACCTTCCGGAACACCGCCGTTCCGGACAATTTCTTCGTCCTCAAGACCAGTCACCGCAATGATCTGCAGCGCTCGATTCTGCGTGCTGGAAACAAGCGTGTTAAGCATGTGGAAACCATCAAGGCCGGGCATGACGAGATCGGTAATCAGCACTTGCGGCGGACGCTCACCAAACTTGATCAAACCTTCGACGCCATCACATGCGACCCGCAACTCCACTTTCGGCGATATGCCCTTGAGTTTTGACACCAGCATTTGCCGCAACACCTCGTCATCCTCGACGACAAGGATGCTGAAGGATCCCGCCGGCGCGCCGCAGGCTTCATCCCTCGCCCGCAATTGCTCATCAACCGAGGAACGCAGTATGCGGCGGTGCCCGCCCGGTGTCTTCCACGCTCTCAGTCGCCCCTGCTCAACCCAGAGTTGAACAGTGCGGACGCATATTCCCAAGGCATCAGCGGCCTCGCTGGTGGTGCAGGAATGATCATTCATGGCTTCTTGATTTCGTTTGCAATTATTGGCACATCGATTATGATATTTATCAAATATACTCTTTAAATCATTTTTTTCAACTCTCTCAAACCCGACGGCTTCTCCCGTACCCGACGCCGCCAGCACAGCAAGGAGCGCCCATGACCCGCTGCTTAATGACCCTGCTCGCATTTTGTTGCGCAATGCTGACCGGCTGCGGTCCGCAAGAGCCCATCCGGATCGGATTCATCGGCGGCCTGTCGGATCGCAATTCGGACAATGGCCAGTCGGGACTCAACGGCGCCACGCTCGCGATCGAAAATTTCAATCGTGCCGGCGGCGCCAACGGGCGCCTGGTCGAACTGATCGCCCGCGACGATGCGCAGAACGCCGAAACCGCTGCTCGCTCGGCCAGCGAGCTCGTCGCCGCTGGCGTCGAAGCGATCATCGGCCCCTTCACCAGCGGGATGGCTGAAGTCATCGTGCCGATCACCGGTAAGGCGGGCATATTCGAAATCAGCCCAACCATCACGTCGATGGCGTTCTACGGAAAGGATGACAACCTCTTCCGCATCAACCGGACGACACGCGACAACGCCGTCGAATACGCAGACGTCATGGCACGACGCGGCCTCATGAACATCGCCATCGCCTATGACGTCCGGAATCGCAACTTTTCGGAATCCTGGCTGAACGAATTTCGTCAAGCACTGACTACACACGGAGGCAAGATCGCCGTGGCGATCCCCTACGAATCGGCGGCCGACAGCAATTTCGACGATATCATTCGCGACATGGTCAAATCGCGCCCGGACAGCCTCTTCTTCATCTCTGGCGCCATCGACGTCGCCCGCCTCGCCAAGGCCGCGCGCAGCCAGTCACCGAACCTGCCGATTGGCGCCAGCGAATGGGCTTCGACAGAACAGTTGACCGATCTCGGCGGCGAATTCGTCGACGGACTGCTGATCGTCCAGAATTACGATCGCGACGACCGCTCCCAACGTTTCACCGAGTTTTCCGAGGCCTATCTCAAGCGCTTCCAACGCGCGCCCGGCTATAGTTCGGTTTCGGCGCACGATGCTGCCACCGTCCTGCTGACGGCACTCAAGCATCGGCAGAAAAACGAAACGATCAAGGCAGCCGCCCTGCGCAACAGCCCGTATCAGGGATTGCAGCAAGAGATCGTCTTCGACCAGAATGGCGATACGCCACGCAAGGTCTATTTCACCCAGATCCGGTCGGGACGCTATGTCAAGATAGAGTGATCCGAATGACGCCCCGCTTACCGACCACCTGGCCGCCAACGCCGGATTTCCTCCAGTCTCCTTTGTCATGACAGGAAAATCGCGACTCGCCCGTCTCTATGACGGATGGAACGCTTCGCTGCGGGCTCGCCTGGTGACCCTCAGCGTGGCCCCCCTGCTGGTCGCCTTCCCGATGATCATCGCCATCATGGTCCTCGTCGGCGGGGCGAGTTTCGATCGGCAACTGAGCGTCAATGTCTTCGGCAAGGTCGAGGGCATGCGCAACTATCTCGACCACGTTGGCGCACGTTCGATCGACTACCTCAAGCAGCAGGCGACCTCTGACCGTATCACGACGCTGCTCGCTGCCTACTTCTCCACAAAAAACCATGGAAACGAGCTGGCCGAAACCCTGAAATCGATCGCGCAAAGCGAGCAGTTTGATTTCCTGATCGTCGGCGATCGCTCCGGAAAAGTCATCGCCTCCAGCATCGATAGCCAGCGCGGCCGAACTCTGCCCGAGACCTTCGTCACGCGCCAGGCGCGTACGGGCCTGCCCGCTTGGGCATATGAGGTTCTGGGCGAACAGCAACTGCAGGCGATTTCGCCCGCGCTCGCGGAACGCGCCAGGATCGAATCCGAGGGCAAGATCGAGGACCGTGGCCTCCTGATCAATTTCGCCGTGCACTTTCCGCTGTCCTCCCGCTATCCGGACACCTTCCTGTTCGGTGGCATCATGATCAACCGCAATTCCGGCCTGATCGACTACATCCGTGACATCGTCTTCCCGATCAATGCACAGATCGGCAGCCTGTCGGGGAGTACCTCCGTTTTTCTCGACGACCTGCGCATCGCCAGCAACGTCCGCACATCCGGCGGCCACCGCGCGACCGGGACGCGGGCGAGCGACGACGTGGTGCGCGACGTTCTCGGCGCCGGCAAGACCTGGGCAAAGCACGCCTTTGTCGTCGATAACTGGCAAATCTCCGGCTATGAACCGCTGCGCGACGGCGACGGCAAGATCATCGGCATGATCTACGCCGGATTCCCGGAAGCGCCCTATGTCCGGGAGAAGTGGCTCCTGCTCGGCAGCATCACCCTGTTGCTGGCGCTCTCCATGCTGACGCTCACGATTTTGCATCTGCGCAGCGCCCAGCAACTGACGCGCCGACTGCGCACGATCTCCGACGCAATGACGGCACTGCGCCACGGCAACCACGCCGTGCGCGTCGGCGAACTCGGAGGCCACGACGAAATCACCCAGCTCGGTGGCGACTGCGACACTCTGATCGTCACGCTTGCGGAACAGGAGCAGGCGCAGCGCCAATACCAGGCGCAGATCATCGAAGAAATCTCGCTGCGCCGGGCGCTATTCAACAATGTCCGCGACGGCATCGTCGTTCTCAACGAGGACGGCAGCGTCTTCGAAGCCAATCAGCGCTTCGCCGAAATGCTCGGTTACGACCCTGAGGAAGTCCTGGCCTGCCACGCCTGGGACTGGGAAGAAACGACGCGCGAGGAAACGCTCGCCGCACTCGGCGCCATTACACGCAGCGGCGCGACCCACCAGCGCAAGCAACGCCGCCGCGACGGCAGCCGCTTCGACGCGGAAATCAGCGCCACCCGGATCGAGTACGGCGAAAGCCGCTTCATCCTCTGTCTCGAACACGACATCACCGAACGCCAGAGACTCTCCGACGAACTCGAACGTCATCGCGACCACTTGCGCGAACTCGTAGACGCCCGCACGCGAGAACTCGAAAAAGCCCTCAGGGAAGCGAAGCAGGCCAACCAGGCCAAGAGCGAATTTCTCGCCAACATGAGCCATGAAATCCGCACCCCGATGAACGGCATCCTCGGCATGACCGAAGTTCTCCTCGAATCGCCGCTATCGGCCGAACAACGCGACCATCTGCAGATCGTCAAGGCATCCGGCGATGCGCTGCTGACGATCATCAACGACATTCTCGATTTTTCGAAGATCGAGGCCGGCCGACTCGAACTCGAACACATCGCGTTCAACCTGCCTGACCTGATGCAATCCTTGGTCGCGCGCCAGCAACAGGCGGCGAAGGCCAAGGGGCTGGCGCTTCAGCTAGGCCTCGCCGAAGATCTTCCGCCCACCGTCATCGGCGACCCGATCCGCCTGGGTCAGATCGTGACCAACCTGCTCAGCAATGCGATCAAATTCACCGCACAAGGCAGCGTCACCGTTGTCGTCCGCAATGACGGCATTAATCAGGACAAACAGGCGAGGCTGCATTTCGCGGTAACCGATACAGGAATCGGCATTACCCCTGAAAAGCGACGGAGCATCTTCGACGCCTTCGTCCAATCGGACAGTTCCGTCACCCGGCGCTTTGGCGGTACCGGACTCGGACTCGCCATTTCCCGCGAGCTTGTCGCACACATGGGCGGAACGCTCGACGTCGACAGCGAACTCAACCATGGCAGTTGCTTCCGTTTTGCCGTCGATTTCCCGATTCCGGCATCGAGCGATATCGTGATGCAACAACAGGATGGCGCCACGGTACCCAAGACAGCGCCCCCCGGCAAGGATTCGGACTCGGCGACCACGACCACGGCCCGCTGGAACATCCTCGTTGCCGAAGACAACAAGATCAACCAGCGACTGATCTCGGCCATGCTCACCCGCTCGGCGCACACCGTGACGCTCGTCAGCACCGGCCATGAGGTCCTCGCGCGAATGGCGACTGAACATTTCGACGTCATTCTGATGGACCTCCAGATGCCCGAACTCGACGGACTGGAAACGACGCAGCGTATTCGCGCCGAAGAGGCCGCGAGCGGAAAACATCAGGCGATCATCGCCCTCACCGCCAACGCCCTGGTCGGCGACAAGGAACGTTGCCTCGCTGCAGGAATGGATGCTTACGTCGCCAAACCATTCAGCCGGCAGGAACTCTTGCAGGCACTGGCGAAAGTGATCGAAACAGCGAACGGGGCGCTGCGGGCGAATACGTCCGCTTACAAGGCGTAAGGCTGGCTGCGCCGAATCAGTGCCGCGAAATCCTCGGCATTAACCGCCGGACTGAAATAGAAACCCTGGACGCTGTCGCAGTGGTACTGGCGCAGAATCGCCAGTTGCTCTGCCGTTTCGACCCCTTCGGCGACGACGCTGAGTTTGAGTCGGTGCGCCATTTCGATGATGCTGCGCACGAGTTCCGTACTCGCCGAGCAGGTCGTCAGGTCACGCACGAAACTCGCATCGATTTTCAGCGTATCGATCGGGAAACGGCTCAGATAGGACAACGACGAGTACCCCGTTCCAAAATCATCGATCGCCAGGGACACCCCCATGCGCTTGAACATCATCAGCATCTCGACCGTCTGCCCGTCATCCGACACCAGCGCGCCTTCAGTCAATTCCAGTTCGATCTCGTTGCCTGACACACCGTGCGCTGCCAACACACGGGTCAGCGAATCCACCGTATTCTGCCGCTGGAACTGGCTGGCCGACAGATTCAAGGCAATGCGGGGCGGCGACATCGCCTTGCTCCGCCATTCCGCGACCTGACGACACACTTCTTCGAGTACCCATTCCCCGGCCACATTGATCAGCCCGGAGCTCTCCGCCAAAGGAATGAATTCCCCCGGCGGCACCAATCCGCGCGCCGGATGCTGCCAGCGTAACAGGGCCTCAGCACCGACGATACGCCCGTCAAGCAAATCGACCTTCGGCTGATAATGCAGCCGGAATTCCCCGCGCTCGACCGCGCGGCGCAGGTCCTGCTCCAGCGAAAGCCGGCGGCCGGTCTCGGCGTTCATCTCCGCCTGATACACGCGGTAAGTGTTTCTCCCTCCCTGCTTGGCCTCGTACATCGCCGCCTCGGCATTCCGCAGCAGTATCTCGGGCATCTCGCCATCCCGCGGGAAACAGCTGATACCGAGGCTCGGCGTGACGAACACCTCGTTCGCCTCGACACCGATAGGCAATTGGCATGCCAACAGAATTTTTTCCACCACATGGCAGATATCGTCGATACCGCTCGCCAGCGGTAACAACAGGGCGAACTCATCGCCGCCGAGACGCGCCAGCAAATCCTCGCGGCGCAAGCAGGTCGCCACGCGGGCGGACAGTTCGACCAACAGACGGTCGCCAAAATCATGACCGAAGGTATCGTTGATATTCTTGAAACGGTCCAGATCGAACATCACGACACCGCACATCAACTCACGACGGTTCGCCTGCAGCAACGCCGTGTCGAGATATTCCATGAACATCGCCCGGTTCGGCAGACCGGTCAGCGCATCGTGGAACGCCGCATGCCGCATGCGTTCATCGGCCGCTTTCTGGCTGGAAAGATCGATGAACATGCCGACATACTGTTGCAGCACCCCCTGCCGGTCGTGAACGGCAGTGACATTCAGGCGCAGCGGATAGCGGCTTTCGTCACGCCGCCAGCCCTCCAGCTCACCGCTCCACTCATCCGCGTGCTGTAAATGCGCTACCAGCATCGCGCCAATGGGGCTGCCGTCGTTCCATGCAAAAAGATTCGAACAGGACTGGCCGACGACCTCCGCCGGAGAAAAGCCGGTCATTCTAAGGAAGGCCGGGTTGACCGACTGGATATTGCCATCGGCATCAGCAATGAAAATCGCCTCGGCGGAGTTTTCGTAAATCTTGGTCAGCTGCGTGCTATTCCTGCTCAGATCGTAGCGCTCGCAGGCCTCCGCCAGCATCGCCCGCAACAATTCGTCGTTCCAGGGTTTGGAGATGAATTTGTAGATATTCCCGCGATTGACCGCGTCGCTGATCGAAGCGAAATCCGAATACCCGGACAAGACGACACGGACCGATTCCGGGCAGATCTCCCGGGCGCGCGCCAGAAACTCGGAACCGGACATCCCCGGCATGCGTTGGTCCGCAAGAATCACATGCACATCATTAGTAGCGAGGACGTCGAGCGCTTCTTCACCGCTCGACGCTGTCAGGATGCGGTAGGGATCATGCCGGAGCAGACGCACGAGGGCGCGAACGATGTATTCCTCGTCATCGACAATCAGCAAAGTATGCTTCATGAAAATCCCCGCCACCGCGACCGCCCGGTACGTGCCTTTCGTTATCCTGCGGTGCCACCGGGCAAGTGTTCATCCTGCCGACGCGCGCTCACCGGCAGAACCAATCGGAAACACGACCCCTTGTTCAAGGCGCTCTTGACCTCGATGCGCCCACCATGATTCTTGACGATCCCGTACGAGAGTGCCAGCCCGAGTCCCGCGCCACTACCGACCGGCTGTGTCGTGAAAAACGGATCGAAGACCTTGGCGACCGTTTCCGGCGCCATGCCGATGCCATTATCAGCGATATCGACATGGACCAGGCCCGTATTACCCGCAGCGGTACGGATGCGGATTCGCCCGCCCGGCCGGTCTCCGATCGCCTGAACGGCATTCTTCAGCACATGTCGGCACACCTCGACGATCTGCTCGGGCAGACACTCGATCGGCGGCAGATCGCCGAATTCCGTGACGAACTCCGCCGTCACCGGCATTTCCTCGCGCAAACGCCTGAGTGCCGCCTCGATCCCGGCGTTGAGGTCGAAGGTCTGCCAGGCCTCACGGCTATCGAGTTCGGAAAAATCGCGCAAACCTTGCACGATGCGCGCCACGCGACGGATTCCGTCGCAGGACTCGTCGATCAGGCTCGGCGCGTCCTCGCGGATGTAATCGAGATCGAAACGTTGCCGCACCGCGCGCAAGGCTGCCGCCGTCTCCGCCGACAAAGGGGCGACGACCTCCTCATACGCGGCGAGACCGGCCGACAGGTCGTCGAGATACTTGCGCAACGAGCCGAGATTGGACAATACGAAACCGATCGGCGTATTGATCTCGTGTGCCACGCCCGCCGCGAGTTGGCCGATCGAGGCGAGTTTCTCGGACTGAATCAACTGTGTCTGCATGGCCGACAGCGCCGCATTCAGTTCGCTCAATTCGATGCAGCGACGCGACAACTCGGCCTCCGCCAGTTTTCTCGCCTGAATATCCTCCTCCATCTGCTGGTTGGCGACGTACAGCCGTTGCCGCAACCGTGCCACGCGTTCCATGGCCATCAGCTTGGTGCGCAACACGCCGTCATCGACCGTTTTGGGGAGCAGATCGTCGCCACCGGCATCGACCGAGGTGACAAAATTCTCGGTCGTCGCCACGGCGGTCAGAAAGATGATCGGCGTCCACGCCCACGCCTGCGACGCCTCGAACAGACGAATCTGGTGCGTCGCAGCGAATCCATCCATCACTGGCATCTCGATATCCATCAGGACAAGATCCGGCGCCAGTGCCTTGAATTTCTCGACGGCCACCGCCCCGTTCTCGGCGCAAGACACCTCGTGCCCGAAATTCGCCAGACGCGCCGAAAAAATCGTCGAGGCTGAGCGGGAGTCATCGACGAGAAGGATTCTCATGGCCACCTCCGAACGCGCTGGAACCAGGTGCAGCGACAAACCGCACCGAGAAATTTCGGCATTAACGCCGTAACTGATAAAAATGATACTACTTCCTGCAACAAAAGCAAGCGTCGCAGCACTGGTCGGCTACCGGATTATTCAGCGGGATCTGATTGCCCGGGACCCGGCTTCCCGACAGCCGGCGACAACCACTGATCGAGCATCCGCTCGAGTGCCTTGGCCGAGATGGGTTTTGAAATGTAGTCGTTCATCCCGGCCGCGAGGCAACGTTCGCGGTCGCCGGTAACCGCATTGGCCGTCATGGCGATGACCGGCACCTGGCAGTGACGCGCCCGCAGGCGCGATGTCGCCTCGTAGCCATCCATGACCGGCATCTGGCAATCCATGAATATCAGGTCGAAATCCGCAACCGCTGCCTGCTCCAGCGCTTCCTGACCATTGACCGCAGTTACGACATTGACGTAACCCAGACGCCGGAGCAAGCCCTTGGCGACCATCTGATTGACGCTGTTGTCCTCGACCAGCAGTACGCGATACGACTGGGCCGCCGCCTCGCCCTCTCGGCGGTTATCTGCAGCCGGCAGGACTTCCGCCGTTTCCGGCACGACCGCGAGCGGAAGCAGGACCCAGAAGGTCGAACCTTGCCCCTCGACACTGCTGAACCCAACCGTTCCGCCCATCATCCCGGCCAGTTGCTTGCTGATCGCGAGCCCCAGGCCGGTTCCACCGAAGGTTCTCGTCGTCGAGGCATCTGCCTGGGCAAAAGGCGCGAACAGGCGGGACTGCGCCTCACGCGGAATGCCGACGCCGGTATCGACAACCGAAAACCGTAAGACCACGCCGTCGGTCGATGCGCTCTCGAGCGAAACCGCCAGAACGACTTCGCCGCTGCTCGTAAACTTGAACGCGTTGCCGAGGAAATTATTGAGGATCTGGCGAAGACGATGCGGATCGCCGCGCAGGCAACGGGGCAAATCGCCGGCGATTTCCTGCCGGAATGTGATGTTCCTCTCGCCGGCACGGACCGTATAGAACGCAATCAGATCCTCGATCAACAGCCGCAAGTCGAAATCGAGCATCTCGATTTCGAGCTTGCCGGCCTCGATCTTGGAAAAGTCGAGGATGTCGTTGATGATTGTCAGCAAGAGCTGGGCGCTGTTGGCCAGTACCTGCGCATATTTGCGCGAAGCCGGCGCCAGTTCGCCCTCAAGCAGCAATTGCGACATGCCGATGATGCCGTTCATCGGCGTGCGGATTTCATGCGACATGGCGGCCAGGAAGGCGCTTTTAGCGTGATTGGCTGCCTCCGCCTGATCCTTCGATATCTCGAGTTGCCGCCGCACCTCTTCCAGCCGGAGCAAGGAACGCGTCAACAACAGGAAAAGGACGATGACTGCCGCCGCAACCGCCAGCGCAACCCCGACGACGTCGCGCCGGTGAGCGTGATAATCCGCCAGCACTTCGACAAGGCTCTCGCCGACGACGAAACTCATGCCATACGACGGCAGGCGGACATAGCCGTACACTCGCTCGACCCCGTCGGTCGCCGCCACTTGCGTAAAGGTTCCGGTCACATTGGCGTCGCGGTTCAGATAGGGACTGTTGCGCAGCACCTGGCCGAAATACTCTTCGGCGGACGGGAAGCGCGCCATGAATTCTCCGGAGTCGCGCACCATCGCCATGACACTGGCACCGGAGAGTTTCAATTTCCCGGCAAAGCCGGCAAACAGGTCCGGACTTACCGACAGCACAATGACGCCGTCAAACGCGCCGTTGCGAAATACCGGGCGCGTGAATTGAATCGACCATTTTCCCGACACCTTGCCTTTGAGCGGCTTGCTGATGAACAGTTGATCGGTTCCCAGATTGTCGCGATGCACACGAAAATGCTCGCGCTGGCTCAGGTCGGTACGGTCGGTCGGCTTGGCGAGATTGGAAAAGGCGACGAAACCCTCCCGATCAATGACAGCTACCTGAAAGGAAATATCGCCGATGATATCCTGCCGCCGCTGCACGAGTTCGGCGAAGGATTGCCAGTTGCCGGTCCAATAACTGCGCAAGTCCAACGCCAGCTCGTCGACACGCTTGAACGCTGAGTAGGAAAACTCGGCGAAGACCTGCGCCTGGACCTCGGTCCGCAGTTCCGCCTCATGAATGACACTGTCTTTGCTTCGTCCCAACTCGTAATGCGCGACCGCAAAAATCACGACCAGGCTCACCAGGGCCACGGCGCCAATCTTGAACAGAAATTTCGGATAAAGGCGTTTCATGAAACAGTCGGAGTCAATCCCTGCATTAATGCCGAGTTAATAATGCGCCAATCCCGGCGCATGCCATCCCGAAAGTCCAGGCAATACTGCACTCTAGCAACAACGGCCGCCGCCGGCAAACAACGCCACGGACAGGCAGACGCATTGCCATCAATGACAAGGGAATTCAACGCAAGTATCGCAACGCGCACACTATGCTCATGGAAAATCGATTTTTTGATAAATTCGGGCCTCGCGGCATTTACTGAACGGCATGGTTGCCGACCGGATATCGCCGGACACCCACAATTTCACGACAGGACACCCACATGCACGAACGCAACGCCGCACTGACCACCGACCAGAAAGCCCTGGCCGTCAACCTCGACAAATACAAGTACGGCACCATCGTCGAGATCGGTGCGGGGCAGGAAGTGGCGCGTCGTTTCTTCCAGGTCGGCGCTGCCGCCGGCACCATTGCCAAGACCATGTCAGCCTATGACATGGCGGTCAGCGATGACATCTACGGACAGGTCGACCGCTACGTCAGCCGCGAGCGGCTGCTGCAGATGCTCGACAAGGAGTTCACTCAGGTCGTCACGCGCCTCAGCGACGTGCGTCCGAAGAACACCACCTTCTTCGCCTATGCCGCCACGGTTACCGCCCGCAGCTTCAAGCAGACGAACGAATGCCATGGCTGGGTCGGCGTCCGGCTGCAACTGCACCCCGGCGCAGAACCGAGCGACGTCATCCTGCACGTGCGCATGCTCGACCACGAGAACGCGCAGCAATCGGAAGCACTCGGCATCCTTGGCGTCAACCTGATCCACGGCGCATTCTTCCTGCACCAGAAGCCCGACTGGATTGTCGAATCGCTCGCGGACGGGCTTGGGCCAGAACGCATCGAAGTCGACTCAATTCATTTCTCGGGGCCGTATTTCGAGGAAGTCGAAAACCGGTTGATGAACCTTCATCTCGTGCGCAGCAAACTGACGCGCGCGGTAATCTTCAACCCGGCCGGCGAAGTCGTCGTTCCTGGCGCGCTCTTCTATCGCAAACCGGTGATGGTGATGCGCGGGCATTTCAAGCCGGTCACCAACGTCAACATCGACATGATGGCCTCCGGCCTCAAGCAGTTCAGCCAACTCGCCGCCGTCGACGCCAACCAGATCGTCTCGCTCGCCGAAGTGACAATGAACTCGCTGATCCGCAACGACAACGTCGATGACGCCGACTTCCTTGCACGCATCGACCTGCTGGCTTCGCAGGGCTACACGGTCATGATCTCCGATTACCTGCGCTATTTCCGCCTGCGCGATTACCTGCGACGGTATACGCAAAAGCCCATCGGCATCGTGCTGTCGGTACGCGACTTCCACTACCTGTTCGACGAGAAGTACTACGAAGGTCTGGAAGGCGGCATCCTCGAGGCATTCGGCAAGCTCTTCCCGGACAACACCTACGTCTATGTCTATCCGTCACGCCCGCGCGGCACCGAAGCATCGGCACAGATCACGCTCGACAACGTCGAGGTGCCGCGCAAACTGCGGCACCTGCTCGCCCACCTCAAGGAAAATGACAAGATGCTGGCGCTGATTCCGCTCGACGACCGCCACATGCACATCGATGCCGCCGAGGTGCTGGCCAACCTGCGCCATGGTCGCGGCAACTGGGAAAATGATGTCCCCGAAGCCGTCGCGCGCCACATCGTCGCCAACCGGCTGATGGGCTACGACAGCGAGTAGGCCCCGCCCAGCCGTCCGCCCGCCGGATCCCGGCGAAAGAAAAAGCCCGGACAGGTTATTCACCTGTCCGGGCTTTTGTCACTATGACTTTGGCTTATCTCAGAACGGGATGTCGTCATCCATGTCGTCGAAGCTCGCCTTCTTGGCCGCTACCGGCTTCGCTCCGCCGTAGGACGGTGCCGGCGCGGCCGGTTCGCCGCCGCCGTAGGACGACGACGGTTCGCCCATGCCCTGACGGCCGCCGAGCATCTTCATTTCCTCGACGACGATCTCGGTCGTCTGGCGCTCCTGGCCGTCCTTGTCCTGCCACTTGCGCGAACGCAACCGGCCCTCGACATAGACTTGCGACCCCTTCTTCAGATACTGGCCGGCGATTTCGGCGAGCTTGCCGAAGAACACCAGACGGTGCCACTCGGTCGCCTCCTTGCGCTCCCCGCTCGACTTGTCGCGCCAGGTGTCGGTCGTCGCCAGGGACACGTTGACGATGGCGCTGCCATCGGCGCCATACCGAGATTCCGGGTCGCGCCCGAGATTACCGACGAGAATCACTTTGTTGACCGAGGCCATGCTGTCTCCAATAAAACGAAAGGGGTTAGCGGAAAACCCGGATTATAAGGGAAAGACTCAGGCCGCCGCTTGTCTGCGTGAAGGCGGAGGCACCAGCCCCCTCGCCAGCCACAACCAGGCGCCCGCCAGCACGGCGCAGGCGGAGAAAACGGCATCGCCACCGAAATGCTGCAGCAACCAGCCGCCGACACCGCCACCGACGAACAGGCCGATCGCCTGGGTGGTGTTGTAGACGCCGAGCGCCAGACCGCGCTGACCGGCCGGTGCGATGCGCGAGACCAGCGACGGCAGCGTCGCTTCAAGGATATTGAACGCGATGAAAAACGACAGGATCAAGCCCGCCAGTACCCACCCGTGATCACGGCCGAAAATGAAACCCACCTCGGTCGCCAGCAGCAGCGCGATGGCACCGATGAACACCGGCTTGATCTGGCCGTGACGCTCGGCCCGGATCACTGCCGGCACCATGAAGGCGAAGGACAGCAGCACCGCCGGCAAATAGACCTTCCAGTGCTCGGCGAGCGGCAGCGCGGCCGCCTGCCTGAGCGCGGCCGGAATGACCATGAACATTGCCATCTGCATCAAATGCAGTGAAAAGATGCCGACATTCAGCCGCAGCAGTTGCGGATCGAGCAGCACGCGCAAGTTCCTCGCTTCCGCCACGGCCGGTCGGGCGGGGGCGGCCGGCACAACCCAGGCGACAACGCCGATCGCCGCCAGCGACAGGACACCGGTCAGCAGAAAAATGCCGTGCAGGCCCACCGCCGCGTACATCAGCGGCGCCAGCACGAGCGATCCGGCGAACACCAGCCCGATCGACGAGCCGATCATCGCCATCACCTTGGTCCGGTGCTCGTCGCGCGTCAGGTCGGCGGCCAGCGCCGTCACCGCCGCCGAAATCGCGCCGGCGCCCTGCAGGATGCGTCCGGCGATCATCCAGTACAAATCCTCGGCCTGAGCCGCAACGAGGCAGCCGGCGGCGAAGAGCAGCAGGCCGAACACGATGACTGGTTTGCGCCCGAAGCGATCGGAGGCAACGCCGAAAGGAATCTGGAACACCGCCTGCGTCAGTCCATAGGCGCCGAAGGCGATACCGATCAGCGTGTAATTGTCACCACCCGGCAACTGCTGCGCCGCCACGGCAAAAACCGGCAGGATCAGGAACATGCCAAGCATGCGCAAGGCGAAGACCGAAGCCAGCCCGAGGCCGGCGCGACGCTCTGACGGCGTCATGGGATCGTGGGACAAGGAACGCATCCGTCGGAAAGAAATCGAAAATTCGAAAGGAGACATGGACACAGCGGAACGCCGATTGGTTCGCGCTGTCGGAAGTGCGTATATTAAGCGGTTTTTCCCTTGCGCCCGGCACCAACGCATTCTCCCGGGCTCGCAGAACCAGACTCACCTCATCGCATCAGGCATCTCATGGACGGACTCCAGGAAATTCGCATTCGCGGCGCACGCACGCACAACCTCAAGAATCTCAACCTCGACCTGCCGCGCAACCGGCTGATCGTCATCACCGGCCTGTCCGGATCGGGCAAATCCTCGCTCGCCTTCGACACGCTCTACGCGGAAGGCCAGCGCCGCTACGTCGAATCGCTCTCGGCCTATGCCCGCCAGTTCCTGCAAATGATGGACAAACCCGACGTCGACCTGATCGAAGGTCTGTCGCCGGCCATCTCGATCGAACAGAAAGCAACCAGCCACAATCCGCGCTCGACCGTCGGCACCGTCACCGAAATCCACGACTACCTGCGCCTGCTCTTCGCCCGCGCCGGCACGCCGTTCTGCCCGGAACACGGCCTGCCGCTCGACGCGCAGACCGTCTCGCAAATGGTCGATCACGTCCTCGCGCTGCCGGCCGAAACCAAGCTGATGATCCTGGCGCCGGTCGTCGCCAACCGCAAGGGCGAACAGCTCGAGCTCTTCGCCGAGTTGCGCGCTCAGGGCTTCGCCCGCCTGCGCGTGGACGGCGCCATCTACGAGATCGACGCGCTGCCGAAGCTCGCCAAGACGCAGAAACATACGATCGACGTCGTCGTCGACCGCCTCAAGATCCGCGACGACATGCGCCAGCGACTGGCCGAATCGTTCGAAACGGCGCTACGCCACGCCGACGGCCGCGCCATCGCGCTGGAGATGGACAGCAGCAAGGAACACCTGTTCTCGGCCAAATTCGCCTGCCCGGTCTGCGCCTACTCGCTGCAGGAACTCGAACCGCGCATCTTCTCGTTCAACAACCCGATGGGCGCCTGCCCGAAATGCGACGGCCTCGGCGTCATCCAGTTCTTCGACCCCAAGCGTATCGTCACCCAGCCCGAATTGTCGTTGGCCGCCGGCGCCATCCGGGGCTGGGACAAGCGCAACCAGTTCTACTTCCAGCTGCTGACCTCGCTTGCCGACCATTACGACTTCGACATCGACTGCCCGTTCGAAAAACTGCCGGAACGCATCCGCAACATCGTGCTCTACGGCTCGGGACACGAGGTCATCCGCTTCCGTTATCTCAACGAAAAAGGCACGCGCTTCGACCGTGACCACACGTTCGAAGGCATCGTCCCCAATCTGGAGCGCCGCTACAAGGAAACCGACTCGGTTGCCGTGCGCGAGGAACTTTCCAAGCTGATCAGCAACAAGACCTGCCCAAGTTGCGACGGGGCCCGCCTGCGTGAGGAAGCGCGCCATGTGCGCATCGGCAACGACGACGGCGCACTGACGCTCCACGAAATCAACCGCCTGCCGCTCGGCGAGACACGCGACTATTTCCTCGCGCTCAAGCTCAGCGGCAACCGCGCGCAGGTCGCCGAGAAAGTGCTCAAGGAAATCGTCAGCCGCCTGCAGTTCCTGATCAACGTCGGCCTCGACTACCTCTCGCTCGACCGCTCGGCGGAAACGCTCTCCGGTGGCGAGGCACAACGTATCCGGTTGGCATCGCAAATCGGCTCCGGCCTGACCGGCGTCATGTATGTGCTCGACGAGCCTTCGATCGGCCTGCACCAGCGCGACAACCACCGCCTGCTCGAAACACTGCACCACCTGCGCAACCTCGGCAACACCGTCATCGTCGTCGAACACGACGAGGATGCCATCCGTAGCGCCGACTATGTCGTCGACATCGGGCCGGGCGCTGGCATCCATGGCGGCAACATCATCGCCGAGGGCACGCCGCAGGAAGTGATGGACAACCCGGCCTCGGTCACCGGTGATTACCTGTCGGGCCGGCGCCGTATCGAAGCGCCCGGCGCGCCCCGGTGCGCCGACCCGGAACGCCAGCTCAAGATCATCGGCGCCCGCGGCAACAACCTCAAGAACGTCACGCTCGAACTGCCGGTCGGCTTGCTGACCTGCATCACCGGCGTCTCCGGCTCAGGCAAATCCACGCTGATCAACGACACCCTCTACGCCGCCGCCGCACGGCACCTCTACGGCTCGACCTCGGAACCGGCCGAGCACGACCGGATCACCGGCCTCGATCACTTCGACAAGGTCATCAACGTCGACCAATCGCCGATCGGACGGACGCCGCGCTCGAACCCGGCCACCTACACGGGGCTGCTGACGCCGATCCGTGAACTCTTCGCCGGCGTTCCGGAATCCCGTGCGCGCGGCTACGGTCCCGGCCGCTTCTCGTTCAACGTCAAGGGCGGGCGCTGCGAAGCCTGCCAGGGCGACGGTGTCATCAAAGTCGAAATGCATTTCCTGCCTGACATTTATGTCGCCTGCGACGTTTGCCATGGTCATCGCTACAACCGCGAGACACTCGAGATCCGCTACAAGGGCAAGAATATCCATGACATCCTGCAGATGACGGTCGAGCAGGCGCGCGAATTCTTTGACGCCGTGCCGGTTGTCGCGCGCAAATTGCAGACGCTGGTGGATGTCGGCCTCTCCTACATCACGCTCGGCCAAAGTGCGACGACGCTCTCGGGCGGAGAAGCGCAGCGCGTCAAGCTCGCGCTCGAACTCTCCAAGCGCGACACCGGGCGGACGCTCTACATTCTCGACGAGCCGACCACAGGTCTGCACTTCCAGGACATTGAACTCCTGCTCGCCGTCCTGCATCGGTTGGCCGATCACGGCAATACCGTTGTCGTCATCGAGCATAACCTGGACGTCATCAAGACCGCCGACTGGATCGTCGATCTTGGCCCGGAAGGCGGTCATGGCGGCGGAAAAATCCTGGCGACGGGAACACCTCAGACCATTAGCAAAAATGGCGCCAGCCACACCGGACGCTTCCTGAAACCGCTTCTGAAACGCATTCCGGGGCGCAGATAGCAAAAAAAACAACAAAATCGCTAAATTCTTCGCAAAAACCCGCGCCAACCCTCTTCACAGCTTGCATATGAAATGTAAGAATCTTCGCCGAGTACCAGACCGGCTCTCAACAATCACCAACAGGAGATACCATGAACAAGTCTGAATTGATCGATGCCATCGCAGCAAAAACCGAACTCTCGAAGGTTGCTTCCGGCAAGGCGCTTGACGCCGTCGTCGAAGCCATCGTTCAGGCTGTTGCCAAGGGTGACGGCGTAAGCCTCGTCGGCTTCGGCTCCTTCAAGGCATCGGCTCGCGCCGCTCGCGAAGGCAAGAACCCGAAGACGGGTGAAAAGATCAAGATCCCGGCAACCACCGTGCCGAAGTTCAGCGCCGGCGCCACCTTCAAGGCCGCCGTTGCCGCCGCCAAGGGCAAGAAGAAGAAATAAGTTTGACGTGCAGAGCCGGAAAGGGCTTGCCATGTGCAAGCCTTTTTCGTTGGTGGGGGCTCTGTTAAGCCAATTAGCATTTGACGCGCATTCATGAATTTCGTAGAATGCGCGCTCGATGTGGGGGGGTAGCTCAGCTGGGAGAGCGCCGCGTTCGCAATGCGGAGGTCGTGAGTTCGATCCTCATCCTCTCCACCACAGAATTCAAAGCCCGACCGTTTCCGGTTGGGCTTTTTTCATATATGGCTTCGACTGTGCCAAATATGGCGACCATCTGTCATTCAAGCACCACAGACCCTGGCGTCACCCCCAAAAGGCATTTGGATGTCCGGCCGGTCCGACTGTCGCCCCCCCAAAAAAAGCCTTCTATAGGACAGACAAGACGGCACCGCTTGGCAAGCTGCGAGCCACAACACCGTTGAATACAAAGCCCCGCCGATTCAGTCAATGAGAATGTCATTGCCGTGCCGCAAGGCGGAAGAGTAAAATAGCGGCGATACAGAGAACTTTCGGAGGTGGCGATGCACTGGTATCTAGTTCATACCAAGCCAAGACAGGAAAAGTGCGCCCTCGACAACCTCCATCGACAGGGTTATCAGTGCTACCTTCCGACGCTTCCCTCGGAAAAGCTACGCCAAGGACTGCTAACAATTGCCGACGAGCCACTATTCCCGCGTTACCTGTTCATCCGCTTGGGACAGGGGGACTCAGCCAAGAGTTGGTCGCCGATTCGTTCGACCAAGGGTGTTAGCCGCCTGGTCAGCTTTGGGATCGAACCGGCACGGGTTGATGACAGGCTGATTGAACTGCTGCGAACTCAGGAAGCGGGGGTACAAGCCGAGCCGCAGCGATTGTTCAAGCAAGGTGAGCGCGTGCGCCTCACAGAAACACCGTTTGCCGGCATCGAAGGGATCTACCAGATGGCCGACGGAGAGCGTCGAGTCATGGTACTGATCGAGATTCTGAGCAAGCCCGTGACCGTGCGTGTCACGCCGGCGAGTGTGCGCAAGGCAAGCTGATCAACCTGCCTCGTTATTGCCTGTTTGGCAAAAAGCCTTTCTCAAAGTCATGACGGTGTGGCACAATTCCGGTCGTCCGTCGAACTTGAGGCAGCATCTTTTGCCGCACTTTATTGTTCCGGGCTCCCTGCCAGAACCTACCAACCGCGCTTGCTGATCGTGAAACAGCATGGCGGTAGCGTGCCATAAACACCTTGAGTATCGTATCCCCACTACAGAAATTGGCTGGTTTCCAAAACGAAATCCAGTTCGAAATCTTGCTCCGTTTGCATCAGACGTCGGAGGCCATTCAGCGTGAACAGACCAAGGTACTGGCCATGAGTATTGGCGCGATCAATTTCTGCTTCCAGGCGCTTGTAGAAAAGAGTTTGGTCAAGATTCAGAGCCTTAGCCTTAGTCTGAGCAAGAACAAGCTACGTTATACCTATTCACTCACGCCCACTGGAGTGGCTGAGAAATCCAGGCTGACGGCGAAGTTTTTGAGGCAAAAAGCGGCCGAGTACGGGACGTTTCAAGCCGAAATAGAGAAGTTGATAGCTGACCTCTTGAGTGATGAACGCAAAGCAGAAGGATGGCGAAGTCGATGAACGTCCTCCTCACTGGCGGGGCTGGATACATCGGCAGCCATACGGCAGTCGTACTGTCGCAATTGGGTCACCAAGTCATCCTGTATGACAACCTGTCGAACAGCAGTTGCATTGTGCTTGAGAAACTCGCGCAGATTGCTGGGCGGAAGATTCCCTTCGTAAAGGGTGATGTGCGCGACACCGGATTGCTCAGTAATGTGCTGGCGTCTTACGAAATTAATGCTGTCGTTCATTTTGCAGGATTGAAAGCCGTTGGTGAGTCTGCTCAAAAACCCATCGACTACTACACCAATAATGTTCAAGGCACGATTAGTCTGTTGCAGGCCATGCAGTTGCGGGGAATCAAAACTATCGTGTTCAGCAGTAGTGCAACTGTATACGGCGAACCTCGGTACCTTCCCCTAGATGAAAATCACCCCACCAACGCCACCAATCCTTATGGACGCACCAAACTTCACGTCGAAGAAATGTTGCGCGACGTTGTTACATCAGATTCTCAGTGGCGAATTGCATGCCTGCGTTATTTCAACCCGGTTGGCGCCCACGAAAGCGGTCTCATTGGTGAGAGCCCCTGCGGAGCGCCCAACAACCTCATGCCTTACATCGTCCAAGTGGCGGCGGGACAGCGAGCAAAATTGGAGGTCTTCGGCGGTGATTACCCCACTCCGGATGGCACCGGCGTTAGGGACTACATCCATGTCATGGACTTAGCGGAGGGGCATGCGGCAACATTGAATTTGCTATCCCAAACCACTGGTTGGCATGCCATTAACCTTGGCACAGGGAAGGGCTACAGCGTTCTCGACATGATCCAGGCGTTCGAGAAAGCATCTGGCCGCCAAGTGCCTTATGAAGTGGTCGCCCGCCGCGCAGGTGATGTGGCCGAATGTTTTGCGTACCCAAACAAAGCCAGAGAGTTATTGAACATGACTGCCAGGCGCACCTTGAACGAAATGTGTGCCAGCGCATGGCGGTTTCAGCAGTCGATCCAATTTGAATAATGCCACGGGGTCCCGTTTGGTAGTTTTATCTTTGTACACACGCCTCTGGCGCCATATCGAATCGAGACGCTACAAGCAGTTGATTCTACTTGTCGTCGTCATGGTGCTAGCTTCTTTCGCCGAAGTTGCGAGTATCGGCGCTGTGCTGCCGTTTCTGGGTGCATTGATGGCACCGGAGGTGGTTTTTCAGCATTCGTTGGCGAAGCCAATTGTGGTGATTCTAGGGATCACCGAGCCCACTCAATTATTACGCCCTCTAACAATCGTTTTCATTCTGATGGCGTTGTTTTCTGCAACCATGCGCGTAATTATGCTGTGGGCACAGACGCATTTGGGTTTTGCCATTGGTGCGGATTTCGGCATTGAAATTTACAGAAAAACGCTTTATCAACCCTATTCCGTGCATGTGGCACGAAATAGCAGCGAAGTTATTGCGGGAATATCTATAAAGGTTCATTCAGTTGTAGGGGCTGCTTTGTTGCCGCTATTAACTATTATGAGCGCAGGTATGCTCTTGGTTGCAATTCTGCTTGCCCTTGTCGCTATAGATCCTCTTGCATCAGTTGCAGCCTTGGTGGGCGTAGGCCTCCCCTATGGGCTAATCATGTTTGCCACCAAAAAACGCCTTGCGCACAACGGAGAGCGAATTAGCCTTGCGTCCAACAGTGTCATCAAAGCCTTGCAGGAAGGCCTTGGGGGTATTCGGGATGTGCTGATCGATGGAAGCCAGGAAGCTTATTGTAAAGTCTATCGCGATGCAGATCTTTCTCTTCGCCGCTCACAAGCTAGTATTCAGATTATTGGCGGGGTTCCCCGTTTTCTCATCGAGTTCTTCGGGATGGTGCTTATCGCGACATTGGCTTATGGGTTATCTGGGCGCGATGGAGGGGTCGCTGGCGCGATCCCAATCTTGGGCGCTTTGGCAGTTGGAGCACAGCGCTTGTTACCGGTTTTGCAGCAGCTTTATAACAGTTGGGCCGGAATACGCGGCGGTCAAGCCTCGCTGCAAGACGTAATTGAGCTCTTGGATCAGCCTCTGCCTGAGCATGCAGACGCTCCCGCGTCTGTTCCCATGCGCTTCGACGCATCGATAGAACTGAATGAAATTAGCTTTCGCTACTCCTCAAATGCGCCGTGGGTTATCCAAGGGGTAAGCCTTGCTATCCCAAAGGGTAGTCGAGTTGGTTTAATTGGGACAACTGGAAGCGGCAAGAGCACGTTAGTTGATCTTATTATGGGGTTGTTGCAGCCAACAAAAGGCGCGCTAGCGATCGACGGCATTTCGGTAACAGAACAAAACCATCGATCATGGCAAGCGCATATCGCCCATGTGCCACAGGCGATTTTTCTCGCTGATGCTACGGTTGCTGAGAACATTGCTTTTGGTATCGCCCCCGACAAGATCGACATTGCCCGAGTTAAGTGTGCAGCACGCCAAGCACAGATCGCCACAACCATCGAGTCATGGGAAAATAAATACGATACTAGTGTTGGTGAGCGCGGAGTCCGTTTGTCGGGTGGCCAGCGCCAGCGTATTGGTATTGCTCGTGCTTTATACAAAAGGGCGGACGTTATTGTTTTAGACGAGGCGACTAGTGCATTGGATGGCGACACCGAGAAAGCCGTCATGGAGGCAATCGCCAATATCGAAAAGAATATTACCCTCCTCTGCGTGGCGCACCGGCTTACGACTTTGAAGAGTTGTGATCTGATTGTCGAACTGGAAGATGGCAAGGTACTTCGTACCGGGAGCTATGAAGAAATGATCCAAGCTGAAATGAGGCACTAGCACTATGGCCATTTTAATAACCGGAGCTGATGGCTTCATCGGCTCACACTTGACCGAAGCTCTTGTTCGCGCGGGACATGACGTCCGCGCGTTTACTTTGTACAACTCGTTTAATTCTTGGGGCTGGCTAGACCAATGTGCTGCCGACGTAAAGGGAGCCTTTGAGGTGTTCTCCGGCGACATTCGCGATCCCAATGGGGTCCGTACAGCGATGAAAGGTTGCGACGCCGTCCTTCACCTTGCCGCCCTTATTGCAATTCCTTATTCGTATCATTCGCCTGACACCTACGTCGATACTAACATTAAAGGCACTCTGAACGTGCTGCAGGCAGCCCGCGATCTTGGTGTTGCAAAAGTTGTGCACACATCGACCAGCGAGGTCTACGGTACTGCACGCTTCGTGCCTATCACAGAGGAACACCCGTTACAGGGACAATCTCCATACTCGGCAAGTAAGATTGGGGCCGACCAGATCGCTCTGTCTTTCTATGCGTCTTTCGGGACACCAGTTCACGTTCTGCGACCTTTCAACACTTACGGCCCGCGCCAGTCCGCGCGCGCCGTTATTCCAACCATCATCACACAGATCGCTAGCGGTCAGCGCTCAATCAAGTTGGGCGCTGTGCGCCCAACTCGTGACTTCAATTACGTGGCTGACACCGTTCGTGGCTTCATGGCGGCTCTGGATTCGCCGCGAGGTCTGGGCGAAGTGGTTAACATAGGCAGCAACTTCGAGGTCTCCATCGGGGAGACGGCGCAAACCATCGCCGAACTCATGGGGGCGGACATTCAGATCGTGGTCGACAACGATCGCCTACGCCCCGAGAAGAGTGAGGTGGAGCGCCTGTGGGCGGATAATACGAAGGCGTTCGACTTGCTTGGTTGGCGCCCTGCATACGCCGGGCTGGCAGGTTTTCGACGTGGCTTGACGGAAACCATTGCTTGGTTCAGCGAGCCTCAAAATCTGTGTCAGTACAAAGTCGGTATTAACAATATATGAATGCCGCGATGGAGTTGCATATGCCCGAAATCAATATCTGCGGCAGGCTAGTCGGGCCAGCGCATCCGCCGTTGGTAGTGGCTGAAATCGGCATCAACCATAACGGCAGTCTCAAATTGGCGCGTACCTTCGTGGACGCTGCTGCAGAGGCGGGCGTTGAGGTGCTAAAGCACCAGACCCATGTAGTGGACGATGAAATGAGCGGCGAGGCACGGCACGTTATTCCGGGCAATGCCGACGAGTCCATATACGATATCATGGCTCGCTGTGCGCTTTCCGAGAGGGACGAGATTGCTCTCAAGAAATACGTTGAGTCGCGGGGCATGATTTTTATCAGCACGCCGTTTTCGCGTGCCGCAGCGGATCGCCTTGAGCGCATGGGCGTTGGTGCCTACAAGATTGGCTCCGGCGAGTGCAACAACTACCCTTTGCTCGAACATATCGCTGGTTTTGGCAAGCCCGTCATCATCAGCACGGGCATGAACGATATTGACAGCGTGGCCAAGTCGGTGGCGATCTTCGAGCGAGCTGGAGTGCCTTATGCACTGCTTCATACCACCAACCTTTATCCAACGCCTCCGCATCTTGTAAGACTTGGCGCCATGGTCGAGTTGGCCGAAGCGTTTCCGCGCGCCGTAGTCGGATTGTCAGATCACACCACCAACAACTTGGCCTGTTTCGGCGCAGTGACATTGGGGGCTTCGATTCTCGAGCGCCACTTCACCGACACCATGAGCCGCGAAGGTCCGGACATCGTTTGCTCGATGGATGTGCAGCGCTGCCGCGAGTTAATTGAGGGCAGCCGCATTCTTCACCAAGAAATGGGCGGTTCAAAGGCCCCCCTACCAGAAGAGCAGGTCACTATGGATTTCGCGTTCGCGACCGTAGTGACCATCGCCAATGTGCGGGCAGGTGATGTCCTCACCAAAGACAACATTTGGGTAAAGCGACCTGGCACTGGCGCATTTTCTGCAGAATGCTACAAAGATCTGCTTGGCAAAAAGGCGGTGCGCGATCTGCCGATGGATGCGCACCTGCAAATCGGGGACGTGGCTTAGCACGGCCGCTAATGACAAGAGTTATCATCACAGGGGCGACTGGCTTTCTCGGCCGCCACCTATTGTCAAAGTTGAGTGGTGAGTTCGAGTTAGTGCCCGTGTCGCGAGGGCAGCACACGGGCATGGTGCAGGTGACAAACTACGCTAGCGTGCCGGACGGTGATCTACTGATCCACCTGGCGGAGGAGCCGGACCGCGCCGTCGCCAGCCTTGCTGGCGATGCCTATGTTGAAGCCAGCACTGAGTTGGTGCGGACGCTCAGTCGGCGTTTCGCAGGCCGTATAATTTACGCTTCGTCTGGCGCGGTGTATGGTGACTCAGGCGACGCGCCGTTTCGTATCCACGACCCGCTTGTCTCTTCTGACACTTACACGCGCGCCAAAATTTCAGGGGAAGCAGCGGTTCTGGATGAGGGGGGAGCGGTGGTGCGCTTGGCCAATCTTTTTGGCCCGGGAATGTCGAAAAATAACGTGATGTCCGATATCCTGCGCCAGATTCCGGGAGAGGGGCCACTTCTGGTTCGAGACGACAAGCCAGTGCGTGACTTCCTCGCTGTCGATGACGCTGTCAAGCTCTTCACTTTGCTGGCTGGCTGCAGGATAAACGGTGTATTGAACGCGGGCTCCGGTGTCGGCACCCGGATTCAGGCCTTGGCTGAAACGGCTCTTGCGCTGTACGGCGAGATCGGGCGCGAGATCATTGCGACGCAGCCTACACTGCGTTCTTCGGTCAACGTCCTGAACGTGGAAGAGACGGCCAGGGCAGTTGGATGGACTGCCTCGCTCTCCCTCGCGGAACACATGGATATATATTTTTTCGGAAAGAGTTAGTTGATGCCCAAGCGAAAAATTGCCATATTCACCGGTAATCGCGCCGAATATGGACTCCAGTACCCCATTATCAAGGCGGTAGACCAGCACCCTGATCTGGAATATCAATTGCTGGTATCCGGTGCGCACCTAGACAGCAATTTCGGACGCACCTTGAGCGAAATCCAGGAAGATGGGTTCCGAATCGACGCCGAGGTGAAGATCGAAATGGACTCCGACTCTCGAATTGCCACGGCACAGGCCATTGGTTCGGGAGTCCTTGCGGTAAGTCGCGCGCTAGACGAACTCCGTCCGGACATAATGGTGGTCTACGCTGACCGTTTCGAGGGATTCGCCGCCGTCATCGCTGCCACCCAGATGAATATACCCACTGCGCATATCGAGGGAGGGGACCTAACCGAAGGCGGCGCGCTTGACGACTCGGTCCGTCACGCCATGACGAAGCTCGCACACATGCATTTCACAACCAACCAGCAGGCGTCGAACCGCATTTTGGCCATGGGTGAAGAGTCGTGGCGCGTACATACAGTCGGTTTTCCCGCCATCGACCTGATTTCGGAAGGGCGTTTCGCAGCGCCGGCGGAGATCGTCGAAAATCTAGGACTGGACCTCGCTCGGCCGATAGTTCTCTTCACCCAGCATTCCGTCACCACCGAGGCTGATCAGGCAGCCATACAGCTCGCTCCTTCCGCCGAAGCCATGTGCCGGCTAGCTGCCGAGGGAGTGCAGGTAATCATGACCTATCCCAACAACGACGCTGGTGGCCGCCAAATCATCGCGAGCTTGGTGGCTCTGGACGAGAGAAAGGTCGCGGGCATCCAAGTACACCGTTCCTTGGGACGTCACCTTTATCACGGCGTGCTGGCGCTAGCGCGCGACCCCGCTGTCCGCGTCGTCTGCGTCGGGAACTCGTCATCGGGAATCAAGGAGACCCCGGCTTTTGGCTGCCCGACCGTCAATATCGGCTCGCGGCAGCAGGGTCGCCTGCGCGCTGGCAACGTGATCGACGCCGGTTACGACGCCGACGCGATCGCCGCCGCGGTGCATCGCTGCCTCGACGACGAGGCCTTCCGTAGCGTTGCACGCACAAGCCCCAATCCGTATTACCTTGGCGGTGCCGGCGTCAAGGTTGCCGAGGCGCTCGCCGCCGTCCGGCTTGACCAGACCCTGCTCAGGAAGTCGATGACGCTCAAAGGCGAGGCGCGCGACGGTTGGTTCCGCTGAGCCTAGAACGCAGCAAATGACCGAGGTGACACGATTGTCCGAAACCCTGTCGAGCCAGTGGGAAAAAGCACTGGTCCCGGAGAGCGCTACGCTGACCGACGCGATCCGTTGCCTCAACGAGGCGAAAACCCAGATCGCCCTCGTCGTCGCCGCCGACCGCGTGCTGGTCGGCACCGTTACCGACGGCGACATCCGTCGCGGGCTACTGCGCGGCGTTTCGATGGAAAGCCCGGCCGCATCTGTCATGCAGCGTTCGCCGCTGGTGGTGACGCAGCAAGTGTCGCGCGAGGCGGTCTTCCAACTCATGCAGGCCAACCGTATCCATCAACTTCCCGTTGTGGACGCAGAACGTCGAGCGGTCGGATTGCATCTCTGGCACGATTTGGCAGCCACCCCCAAACGTGACAACCAGATGGTAATTATGGCCGGCGGTAAGGGCACGCGCTTGCGCCCACATACCGACAATTGTCCTAAGCCCCTTCTGCCGGTAAGCGGCAAGCCGATGCTTGAACATATCATCGAGCGTGCCAAGTCCAATGGATTCCACCGCTTTGTGTTTTCAGTCCATTACCTCGGCCACATGATTGAGGAGTATTTCGGTGATGGCGCCCGTTGGGACGTAAACATTGAATACCTCTATGAGTCAGAACCGCTTGGTACTGCCGGCGCCATTGCCTTGCTGCGAGATCGACCAGAGTCTGCCTTCCTAGTATCCAATGGCGACGTGCTGACCGATATCAACTACGGTGACCTTCTTGATTTCCATCTGCGTCATGGCTCGACGGCAACCATGGCTGCGCGTCTGTACGAATGGCAACACCCCTTCGGCGTAATCCAGACCAAAGGGGTCGACATCGTCGGTTTCGAGGAGAAGCCCGTGCTACGTAACCATATCAATGCTGGCATCTACGTGCTGGAGCCGCAGGCAATCGAACTGCTCCAAGCGGGCGTGCCATGCGATATGCCCACGCTTTTTGGCCGTCTTCAGGAGCGAGGACGGCGGACCATTGTGTATCCCATGCATGAGCCCTGGCTGGACGTCGGTCGTACTGACGACTATTTGGCCATCCAGAGCAGCGTCAGGAAAGACCAATAGATGCGAATACTCGCATTGATCACAGCGAGAGCCGGCTCGAAGCGCGTGCCAGGAAAAAACACGCGGTTGCTGGGCGGGAAGCCACTCTTGGCTTGGAGTGTGGCCGCGGCACAAGGCATACCCGACATCTGCGACATACTCGTATCCACCGACGACGAGAACGTCGCCACGGTTGCGCGAGCTGCTGGCGCCTCGGTTCCGTGGTTGCGACCAATGGAGCTTTCCGGCGACACTGCCACTTCGGTAGATGTCGCCCTGCATGCTCTGGATCGCTACGAGACCGACGTCGGTGCGGTAGACGGACTGCTTCTGCTGCAGCCAACCTCCCCCTTTCGTAGCCGTGAGACTGTGATGCGGGGCTTGGCTACATTCAAAGCCGGTGACAGGCGACCGGTGGTCGGCGTATCTCCAGCCCAGTCTCATCCTCTATGGTGCTTCAGGTTGGAGGAGGAGCGCCTGGTTCCGTTCTGTGGAGAAGGCGGAATGCGCCTACGCTCCCAAGATCTTCCCTCGGCGTTCATTGTAAACGGCGCCCTTTATTTAATATCACCGCGCGACTTGCGTGAGCGTAAATCTTTCTACTCTGACGACATGGTGCCCCTGCTAATGGAGGCTCCTCGTGAGGGCATCGATATCGACACCGAATGGGACTGGAAAATGGCCGAGCTGTTAGTCAACATGGAACATGGCAGTTAGTCGCCGTTATGTCCTACCAGCACGACACTTTGCCAAGACCATCAATTGATTCGTTTATAAGAAACAGATTCCACGGCAGACAACTATATGTTTAACGACAAATCTATCCTAATCACTGGTGGCACTGGCTCCTTCGGCAAGCATTACGTCAAGACTATCCTTGAGCACTACCGGCCACGCCGCCTGATCATTTACTCTCGCGACGAACTTAAGCAGTTCGAGATGCAGCAGGAGTTCAATGCGTCCTGCATGCGATATTTTTTGGGTGATGTACGTGATCGCGAGAGACTCGTGCAGGCCATGAACGGCGTCGACTACGTGATTCATGCCGCCGCACTGAAGCAGGTGCCAGCGGCCGAATACAACCCGATGGAGTGCATCAAGACTAATATCCATGGTGCAGAGAATGTGATCCATGCAGCAGTTTCTGCCGGTGTCGAAAAGGTTATTGCCCTTTCCACCGACAAGGCCGCAAACCCGATTAACCTGTACGGCGCAACCAAGCTCGCGTCTGACAAGCTATTCGTCGCCGCCAACAACATCGTGGGCGGACACCGCACCCGATTCGCAGTCGTTCGTTACGGCAACGTGGTTGGCTCGCGCGGCTCAGTCGTGCCCTTCTTCAAAAAGCTCATCGAAAGCGGCGCTGACCACCTGCCCATCACCGATGCACGCATGACACGCTTCTGGATTACCTTGCGGCAGGGAGTGGATTTCGTGCTGAAGAACTTCGAGCGCATGCACGGCGGCGAGATTTTCGTGCCCAAGATACCTTCGGTCAAGGTGGTGGATCTGGCCACAGCGATGGCACCGGATTTACCACACAAGATCATCGGCATCCGCCCGGGCGAGAAACTTCACGAAGTTATGTGTCCCCGGGATGACTCCCACCGGACGCTCGCATTCGATGACCATTTCGTTATCAAGCCCACTATCGAGTTTGTCGAGCACTGCGACATTTCACTCAACCGGTTAGGGGAAAGGGGCATTCCAGTTGAGCAGGGGTTTGAATATAGCTCTGGTGACAATCCGCACTTCCTCAGTACCGCTGAGATCGTCGACTTCAATCGTGCTTCCGGAATCCTATGATTCCCTATGGCCGTCAAGAGATCACACAGGCGGATATAGACGCCGTGGTGGAGGTGTTACGTTCAGATTTCCTGACGCAGGGCCCCGCCGTCCCCCGCTTCGAAGCACTGCTGGCCGCCCGCGTTGGTGTGCCCCATGCTGTGGCAGTAAACAGCGCCACATCCGCCCTGCACATCGCCTGCATGGCGCTTGATCTAGCGCCTGGTGATCTGCTGTGGACCGTACCTAACACCTTCGTCGCGTCCGCCAATTGCGGACGCTATTGCGGCGCCGACGTTGATTTCGTTGACATCGACCCGGTGTCCTGGAACATCAACGTTCCATCTCTGTACGAAAAACTGCTGGAGGCGCGCCGTAAAAGCCGACTCCCCAAGGTATTGGTTGCGGTGCACTTCGCCGGACAACCAACCGAGCAGGAAGATATCTGGAGGCTGGCGCGCGAATTCGGCTTCCGAGTCATTGAGGATGCCTCCCATGCCATCGGCGCCTCCCGCAACGGCGAACCGGTGGGCAGTTGTCGCTGGTCCGACATTACGGTGTTCAGCTTTCACCCGGTTAAGATCATTACAAGCGCCGAAGGCGGCATGGCCACAACACGCGACCCCATATTGGCGGAGCGCATGAGCCTTCTGCGCAATCACGGTATCACGCGCGACGCATCCAAATTTTACGGTTTCGAAGGCTCCCCGCCGGCCTGGGCTTACGAACAGCAGCAACTTGGCTACAACTACCGCATGACCGACGTGCACGCGGCACTGGGTGCCAGCCAGTTGGCACGGCTCGATGAATACGTGGCGGCTCGCAATGCACGAGCGCAACGCTACGACAAACTGCTGGCGGCCCTGCCGTTGACGCTGCCGACGGTGCTGCCGGGCAATCTGTCCGCCTTCCATCTCTACGTGGTGCGGTTGCAAACCGCGCCTGGACTACCTAGTCGCCGCCACTTGTTCGACCAACTGCGCGAGCAAGGCATAGGCGTGAACCTGCACTATATGCCGGTGCACCTGCAGCCCTATTATCGAGATCTCGGCTTTACCCCCGGAGAGTATCCACAGTCAGAACGATATGCGGAAGAAGCGATCAGCCTGCCGCTATTCGCGACCATGAGTGACGTCCAGCAGGACGCTGTCGTCAGTGCGCTAAATAGGGAGCTGTCGTGAAGATTGCGGTGATTCCCGCGCGTGGCGGCAGCAAGCGCATCCCGCGCAAGAACATTAAGCCCTTCGCCGGCAAGCCGATGATCGCGCATGCGATCGGGGCGGCCAAAGCCAGCGGATTGTTCGAGCGCGTCATTGTAACGACCGACGATGAAGAGATCAGCGAGATTGCCCGCGACTACGGTGCTGAGACGCCTTTCGTGCGCCCAGGCGAGCTTGCCGACGACCATACGCCGACGGTTCCTGTCATCGCGCACGCGATCCGGTCCTGCCTCGGCTTGGGTTGGAACGTAGAGCATGTGTGCTGTATCTACCCGGGCGTGCCCTTCATTCAGGCCAGCGACCTAGCCGTTGCCTTCGAACTGCTGCAACGGAGCGAGGCGGACTACAGCTTTCCCATTGCTGAATTCCCTGCAGCGATACAGCGAGCGCTAAAGCGAAGCGCCGACGGCCGGATGCAGCCATTCCAACCAGAGTGTGAGCTTATCCGTACCCAGGACCTCGAACCGGGATACTACGACGCGGGACAATTCTACTGGGGCTCGGCCCAGGCATGGCTGACCAACAATCGCATCCATCGTAGCGGCGTCGGTCTGGTCATTCCCGCCTGGCGGGTGGTGGATATCGACACACCGGATGACTGGGATCGCGCGCAGCTTATGTGGCGAGCACTTTGCAGTAGCGACGCTTACTGTAAGAGCGCGCCTGCTCAAGACGAATCGAGTTAATGAACGCTTTCGAAACGCACGGCATAAAGGTCGCCTTTCGAGTAGACGCAAATGCGGAGATCGGTCTTGGCCATCTGATGCGTTGCCTCGCCCTGGCCGATCGTCTCGCTGCTGCTGGTGTGTGTTGTCACTTTCTCGGTTACGGCGATGTTGTACGAACGCACGTGGCTGACCGCCATGTCTTTCACTCACTTCCCGATATTTCGGCAGGAAGGCTTGACGACGTCGATGCTGAAGGTGTGCAGGACTATGCGCACTGGCTGCCCTACGGCTGGCGCGCCGATGCTGCGGCCTGCCTCAATGTCCTAGCCGATATCGGCCGCGTTGATTGGCTGATCGTCGACCATTACGCGTTGGATCGGCGCTGGGAGGAGATGCTGGTCCCGGTGACGGTCCGGCTGATGGTCATAGATGACTTGGCCAATCGTGACCACGCTTGCGACTTGTTACTCGATCAAAACCTCGTGGACGGCATGGCGACGCGCTATCACCTGCGCGTGCCGGCCAACTGTCGTCAACTGCTGGGGCCTAGCTATGCGCTCTTACGCCCGGAATTTGCAGCGACCCGCGCAGCGGCGCAGGCGCGTCCGACGCTTGCTGGCGTTAACTCTATTCTCGTGATGTTCGGCGGTGCTGATGCGGTGGACCTGACCTCTGAGACCGTGGCGGCACTGCGCGAACTAGCCTATGCAGGTTCCGTAAACGTGGTGGTTGGCCCCTTGTATGCGAATGTCGCCACCTTACGGGAATCGCTCGCGGCGCTGCCCGGCGCCATCTTGCATGTGGCGCCGTCTGGTTTAGCCAATCTGATCGCCGGCGCCGACTTTGTGGTGGGGTCGCCCGGTGTCAGCAGTTGGGAGCGCTGCGTCCTGGGGGCGCCTGCTGCCGTAGTGACCGTTGCCAGCAACCAAGCGCAGATTGCCACAGCTCTTGCCAGAGTCGGCGCGCATTGGCATCTCGGAGCTCTGGGGGGTGACTCATTCGATGCCTTGAAAGCAGCACTGGCTTTGGCGCTCCACAGCCCAGATAGTCTAGAGGGCATGCGTCGCCACGCCTTTGCTGTGTGCGACGGCCTTGGCACCGACCGCGTCGTCCGCCATCTGGCCGCGCTGGCAATTACGCTGCGACCAGCGACTATTGAACAGGCAGGCATACTGCACGCTTGGCGCAACGACCCGCGTGTGCGCCAGGCTTCATTCAACACCTCGGTCATTGATTTCGAAACGCACATGCGCTGGATCGAACAGGTCCTGGCCGATCCGCAGCGCCACCTGTTGATCGCCGCGACTGTGGATGGCGATGTCGCTGGCGTACGTTTTGACTGTGCCGGCGACGAGGCCGAGGTGTCCATCTACTTGGCCCCTGACCTTGGCAATCGCGGTCTGGGTACAGCGGTGATAAAGGAAATGCGGCACTGGGCGCGCGTCAATCTCCCTGCGGTCAGCAGGCTGACCGCCACCGTGCTAGCGAATAATCCGTCTTCGCGCAAGGCGTTCCTGAATGCGGGTTTCAAGCCGCGGCATGAGGTGCTGACGGTCGACTTGCGATGATTAAAGGAAATCCACATGGCAGAAAGTCATAGCATCGCCATCGGCGGCCGAAAGATCGGTAAGGGCTACGCTCCCTTCGTGATCGCAGAAGTGTCCGGCAACCACAACCAGTCGCTCGACCGGGCGCTCGCGATCGTCGAGGCCGCCGCTGCTGCGGGCGCGCATGCCCTGAAGCTGCAGACCTACACCGCAGAGACGATGACGCTCGCGAGTGACCGCGGCGAATTCTTCATCAACGACGAGAATAGCCTCTGGCGGGGCAACAGCTTGCACGACCTGTACAAGCAGGCTTACACGCCGTGGGAATGGCACGCGCCGCTGATGACGCGTGCCGCCCAACTCGGCATGCTGTGCCTCAGTTCGCCCTTCGACGCCAGCGCCGTCGACTTTCTTGAGTCGCTGAATGTCCCCGCGTACAAGATCGCCTCGTTCGAAAACGTCGACCTGCCTTTAATCCGCAAGGTCGCGCGAACAGGCAAGCCGATGATCATTTCTACCGGCATGGCAACCGTCGCCGAAATCGACGATGCCGTGCGAGCCGCGCGAGAGGCCGGTTGCAGAGAACTGGTGCTGCTCAAGTGCACCAGCACCTACCCGGCCACGCCGCAGAACAGCAACGTTACGACCATCCCGCACATGCGCGAGCTGTTCGATTGCCAGGTCGGCTTGTCCGACCACACCATGGGCATTGGTGCGTCGGTCGCCGCAGTGGCGCTCGGCGCCACCGTCGTCGAAAAGCATTTCACACTGCGCCGTGCCGACGGCGGCGTGGACAGCAGCTTCTCGTTGGAGCCGGACGAACTGCGCAGCCTCGTCGTGGAGACCGAGCGCGCCTGGCAAGCGCTGGGGGCGGTAAGTTACGGGCCCGGCGAAGCAGAAAGTAAGTCGCTCGTCTTCCGCCGCTCAATCTACGTCGTTGCAGATCTCAAGGCCGGCGACGTACTGAGCGAGTCGAACCTGCGCTGCATCCGCCCCGGTTTTGGCTTGTCGCCCAAATATTACGAAACCCTGCTTGGTCGGCGAGTGAACCGCGCTATTCGTGTGGGCACGCCGATGTCGTGGGACTTCATTGGTTGAAAAAATGTGATGTCTGAGCAGATGAATCTGATCACTGCGCGAACCGCTGTGCTTGAAGGGCCCCGTAACCTGCGGTTCAAGGAAGAGACGCTTGATCCGGCCGCTCTCGGCGAGGGCGAACTCCTTTGCGCGACCATCGTCTCGGCGATCTCGCCGGGGACCGAGCTTGCGGCCTACACTGACGCGCCGCCGCTACGCCCCGGTGTCGTCTATCCGCGCCTCGTCGGTTACTGCAACGTTGCTCGGGTGCTGGCTTGCGGCAAGACCGTGAGCGGAATTGCGCCCGGCGACCGAATCCTGAGTTTTTCCAGCCATCGCAGCCACTTCTGCCTCGCCGCTACCGATGCGCTGGCCGTGCTTCCCGAAGGGGTGGTGAGCGACGACGCGGCTTGCGCCTACCTGTTCCACCTCGGGTACAACGCGGTGCTCAAGTCGGGGCTGCGCCCGGGTAGCGAGGTGGTCGTCATCGGTCTCGGCGTCCTCGGCCTGACCACCGTCGCGCTGGCAGCCCTCGCCGGCGCGCACGTTTTCGCGATCTCGGACCACGAATCGCCCCGCGAGAAAGCGCTGGCCTTCGGCGCCACCGCCTGTTTCAGCCGCGCCGAATTCCCGCAGCTCGCCGAGCGGCTCGGGCCGGCGCGCGCTCAGGTAGTCATCACGACGAGCAACACCTGGGCCGACTGGCGACTGGCGCTTGAAGGTGCCGGCCAACGCGGGACGATCGCGGTGCTCGGTTTTCCCGGTCGTCAGGAAACCGCCATTCCTTTCAATCCGCTCGACAGTGCGCATTTCTACATGCGTCAGCTTTGCATCACGGCTGTGGGCATGTCGCCGGAACTGCCGGATTCGCGTGGTTTCCTGCCTTTCAACGAACGCGCCAACCTGAAGCGCCTGCTTGACTGGATAGAAGCCGGCCGCCTTCTTCCCGCGGAACTCGTCTCAGGTCGCTTCCCGGGATCGCAGTTAGCCAGCGCGTACGAGAGCCTCCTGCGCCGCGAGGGCAGTCCGCTGACCTATCTGCTCGACTGGAGCGCCGGCCAATGATCGCAACCCACAGCGAGAGGATTCGCAGCGCCGTCATAGGTTGCGGCCGCATGGGCGCCGTCACCAGCGAGGCCATGCGCCGCTTCGCGCCGCCGGCGTGGATGCCGCTCAGCCATGCGGAAGCCGTTCTCGCGCAGCCCTGCCTCGAACTGGTGGGTGTCTGCGATATCGCACCCGAACCGCTCGCCGCCGCTGCCGCGCGTTTCAGTGTTCCGGCCTACGCTGATTACCGTCAGCTCCTCGACGCCCTGCGGCCGAAACTCGTTACCGTCGCGACTCGCACGCCCGAGAGGCCCGATGTCATCGCCGCTTCGCTGGCCGCAGGCGCGCGCGCGCTGCATCTCGAAAAACCGCTCTGCAACAGTGTTGCGCAACTGACGCAGCTCGAAGCGCTGTTCGCCGATCCCAGCCTCGCTTGCACCTTCGGCACGCTGCGGCGCTACATGCCCATCTATCACCGCGCCCGAACGCTCGCTAGCGAAGCGTACTTCGGCGGTCTAAGCCAGGTGCAGGTCAACATGGGCAAGGCGCCGCTCATGTGGACACATCCACATTCCATCGATTTGCTGCTCTTCCTGGCAGGTGATCGGCCCGTCAAGAGCGTTTCGGCGCGCTTCGCCGATGGCAGTGTGGAACGGCATGGCAGCCGGATTGATGGCGACCCGGTTGTGACATCGATACTCTTCGAGTTTGATGATGGTTTGAGCGGTGTGATCGGTCAAACTGGGGGGTGTGATGTCGTTTTGGCCGGCAACAACGGTACGATCGCCGTCGAGTCAGACGGTCGCCGGCTACGTATCAGGACTAGCGAAGGTAGCGATATTTACTGGGACAGGCATCTGCTTGAGGAGGCTGATGGAAGCCCAGGCGGTACCCGCTTGGCGCTGGACCGCCTGGTCGAAGGTCTAAACGGCAATGCAGCCCAAATACTCGCCGACAAGCGCGCGATCCTGACTGGGCAACGCCTGCTGCTTGCCTGCGGCCAATCGCACTTGGCCGGCGGCGCCGCCGTCGATCCGGCGCAGCTCGATCCGAAACTCGTCATCACCGGCCGTAGCGGCAATCGCTATGCGTAACCAGCAAGCGATCGATGGAGGCGCCGATGCCGTTTAAGGCACTCGTCGTCGGTCTCGGCCAGATCGGCATGGGTTATGACCTGTCGCTCGACGCCGAGCAGATCTACTCGCACGCGCGCGCCTTCGCGACGCATCCCGACTTCGAACTCGTCGGCGGTGTTGATCCGAGCGCCGAGCGCCGCGTCACTTTCGCGCGCGCCTACGCGCGTCCGGCCTATGCAGACATCGCTGCCGCGCTTGCCGCGCAGGCGCCGGACGTCGTTGCCCTCGCCGTGCCGACACCGTACCACCGGGCCGCGCTCAACGAGGTGCTAGAAAATGGACGGCCGCAGGCGATCCTGTGCGAAAAGCCGCTCGCCGACGAAACCGGCGCCGCACAAGCGATCGTCGCTGCTTGCGCTGCCAAGGGCATCGCGCTCTACGTGAATTACATCCGACGCAGCGACCCAGGCGCGATCGAAGTCGGCCGGCGCATCGCCGCAGGCCTCATCGAAGCGCCGCTCAAGGGCGTCGTCTGGTATTCGAAGGGCTTGCGCCACAACGGTTCGCACTTCCTGAACCTGCTCGAATCCTGGCTCGGGCCAGTCCAAAAAACAGCCGTGATCGACCCGGGCCGACTCCTACCGGACGGTGACGCCGAACCCGATCTGGACATTACGTTTGAAGGCGGGCGGGCGGTCTTCCTGGCCACGCGCGAGGAAGATTTTTCGCACTACACGATCGAACTCGTCGCCGCCAACGGCCGCCTGCGCTACGAGCAAGGCGGTGCGTTGATCGAGTGGCAGCCGACCGTCAGCGACTCCCGTCTCGACGGTTACACGCGGCTCGCCGAAACGGCGGAGACAATCGCCTCCGGCATGGCCCGCTATCAGTGGAACGTCGCTGCGCAACTGGCCGCCGCGCTGCGCGGCGAGGCGGCGCAGCTGTGCTCCGGCGACAAAGCGCTCGCCCTGCTGCAAACGATCGCCGACGTCTGCCAGCGGAGGCCGGCGCCGGCCTGAAAGAGCTTTGTTCGCGCGAGCCGATGAAGCTTACTGCTGGCAGTGCCGCGAACGCTTGAAAAATACCCTCCGGTGCAAACCGGGTCGTCAGGCGGCCGATTGCTGCCGCCACACTCACTCATCCAGAAAACCATGGCCAACGAAACCAAACTAGCCCTGTTCGGCGGGCCGAAGACGATCGAACGGCCCTTCGTCCGCTACAACCCGATCGGTGCCGAGGAAGTCGAGGCAGCCAAGGCCGTCGTCGAGAGCGGCGTGCTGTCGCAATTCATCGGCGCCTGGCACGAGGACTTCAACGGCGGTCCAAAAGTGCGCGAATTCGAAAACGCCTGCGCAACCTATTTCGGCGCACGCCACGCGATTACCGTCAACTCGTGGTCGTCCGGCCTCACCGCCGCCGTTGGCGCGATCGGCATCGAGCCGGGTGACGAAATAATCGTCAGCCCATGGACGATGTGCGCGAGCGCGACGGCGATCCTGCACTGGAACGCGATCCCCGTCTTCGCCGACATCGAGCCCACGACCTTCTGTCTCGACCCAGCCGCCGTCGAAGCGGCGATCACGCCCTACACAAAGGCGATCATGGCGGTCGACATCTTCGGCCACTCGGCGAACATGCGCGCGCTGATGGAGATCGCCGGGCGGCACGGCCTCAAAGTCATTTCGGATACCGCTCAGGCGCCGGGCGCCATGTACCACGGCCGGCACGCCGGAACGCTGGCGCACATCGGCGGCTACAGTCTGAATTATCACAAGCACATTCACACCGGGGAAGGCGGCATCCTCGTCACCGACGACGATCTGCTCGCCGAACGCTTGCGCATGATCCGCAACCACGCCGAGGCGGTGGTCGCTGGCCGCAAATGGGACGATCTGACGAATATGATCGGCTACAACTTCCGGCTCGGCGAGATCGAGTCGGCAATCGGCATCGAGCAGTTGAAGAAGCTCGCCGGCTTCGTTGCCGACCGGCAGCGCGCCGCACGCCAGCTCGACGCCGGTCTGGCCGGTCTCACCGGGCTGCGCACGCCTCCTGTCGTTGACGGCTGCACCCATGCTTACTACGTCTATGCCATGACGCTCGACCCCGCAGCACTCGGCGTGCCGCGCTCGCGCATCATCGAGGCGCTCGCCGCCGAAGGCGTGCAGGGGCTCTCCGGCGCCTATCAGAATCTGCATCTCTTGCCGATGTACCAGAAGAAAATGGCTTACGGGTCGAAGGGGTTCCCCTGGACTTCGGACATCTGCCGCCGCGAAGTGAGTTACGCCAAAGGCATCTGCCCGCGCGCCGAGGCGCTCAACGAGTCGTCTTATCTCGGCTTTGCGATGTGCCTGCACCAGTTGACCGACGCCGAAGTCGCGCTGCTCGTCCAGGCTTTCCGCAAGGTCTGGGCAAACCTGCCGACGCTCGCCGAAGGCGCTGCGTGAGTCTGCGCCTTACCACCGCGCGGCTCGTCCTGGCGCCGTTCACAGCGAACGACATCTCGCCGCGCTACATCGGTTGGCTGAACGATCCGGAAGTCATGCGCTATTCGAACCAGCGCTTCCGCCGACACGACGTGCCCAGCAGCGAGGCCTATCTGCGCAGCTTCGCCGGCGGTCCGAATCAGTTCTGGAGCGCCCGGCTGGCCGCCGACGACAGGATGATCGGTACGCTGACCGCTTACATCGCCCCGCAGCACGGCACCGCCGACGTCGGCCTGCTGATCGGAGAGCGCGACGTCTGGGGACACGGCTACGGTCTCGAAGCGTGGCAGCGGCTACTCGACCACCTCTTCAGCGAACACGCGCTACGCAAGGTCACCGCCGGAGCGGCTGCGGGCAACGTCGGCATGATCAGGATCATGGAGCGCGCCGGCATGCAGCATGAGGCGACGCGAAGACAGCAGGAAATTATCGACGGCGAACTGCAGGACATCGTTTATTTTGCAAAATTCAGAACTGCTTGACCTCTCGCCGCCGCTGGCCGTAGCCTGTCACGACGCCGGCGCAGCCAACCTGATCGCAGCTTGGCTGCGCGGCTGGCGCAGCGAAATCCGCCTCTGCCTCGCCGGCCCCGCCGCTGCACTGTGGCGCCGCCTGGACCCCGACGTCGCGCTGTTGCCACTCGATCGCGCGCTCGACGGCGCGGCGACGCTCCTGAGCGGCACCGGCTGGGCCAGCGAACACGAACACGAAGCGCGCAAGCTGGCCCAAAGCCTCGGCATCCGCAGCATCGCAGCAGTGGACCACTGGGTGAATTACCGCGAACGCTTCATCCGCCACGGAGAATTGATTTTGCCGAACGAGCTCTGGGTCGCGGACACCTACGCGAAGATCGAGGCGCAGCGCTGCTTCCCGAGCATGCCGGTGCGCGAACTGCCGAATCTCTACTTGCAGAATCTGGTCGAGGAAGTCGCCGCCTGCGATCCCGCCGCGCCGGCCGAAAAGCCTGCCTGCGTGCTCTACGTGCTCGAACCGATCCGCTGCGACTGGGACGCGGCCAAGCGGCACGACGCGCGGCCGGGCGAGCTGCAGGCCTTCGAATATTTCCTCGCCCACCTTGACCGCGTCGGCGCCGCCGACGCGCACATCGTCTTGCGCCCACATCCGTCCGATCCTGCCGGCAAGTACGACGACTGGCTCGCCCGCTTCACGGGCCGCGACCTCGCAATCGACGCCGGCACGCCGCTGGCCCGGCAGATTGCCAGCGCCGACTGGGTCGTCGGCTGCGAAAGCTTTGCGCTGGTGGCAGCGCTAGAGGCCGGCCGCATCGTCTTTTCCTCGCTGCCACCGTGGGCACCGCCGTGTTCGCTGCCGCACCGCGAGCTGCGCCACGTGCGCCATTTGCAGGAGTGCGCCGCATGAAATATTGCAGCAGCTGTCTTCAACCCGATACACGGCCCAACGCCGTCTTCAACGATGCCGGTATCTGTCCCGCGTGCAGCTACTTTGCCCAACTGCAGCACGTCGACTGGCTCGAACGCTTCGAAATCCTGAAAGATGTCCTCGCCCGCTTCCCGCGCCAGCCCGACCAGTACTACGACTGCATCATCGGCGTCAGCGGCGGCAAGGACAGCGTCCGTCAAGCCTTGTGGATCCGCGACAAGTTGGGGCTGCGACCGCTGCTCGCCTGCCTCAGCTACCCGCCCGAGCAGGTCACAGAGCGCGGCGTCGATAACATCTCGAATCTTATCGAACTCGGTTTCGACGTCGTCATTTCGGCCCCTGCACCTGGCACATGGAAGCGCCTGATGCGCGAGGCCTTCATGCGCTTCACCAACTGGGCCAAGTCCACCGAGCTTGCGCTATTCAGCTCGGTGCCGCAACTGGCGATCCGTTACGGCATACCGCTGATCCTCTGGGGCGAGAATCCCGGCCTGCAGCTCGGCGACATGAAGACGCTGGGCCGCACCGGCTACGACGGCAACAACCTGCGCTTCATGAATACGCTCGCTGGCGGCGGACTCGACTGGATGCTCGAGTCCGGCGTCGCGCCAAGCGAGCTCTTGGCCTATCGCTACCCGTCGCCCGAAACCTTCGAGACGAACGGCTTGCAAATCGTCTATCTCGGCTGGTTCCTCGGCGACTGGTCGCTCGTCAACAACGCTCTCTACTCGTGCACCAACGGCCTCGAGAAACGCGAGGACACCGTCGCCAATACGGGCGACCTCCACGGCGTCACTTCGCTCGACGAGGACTGGGTGACGCTGAACCAGATGATCAAGTACTACAAATTCGGCTTTGGCCGCGTGACCGACTACGTGAACGAAGAAATCCGCCTCGGCCGCATGAGCCGCGAACAGGGCATCGTTCTCGTCGAGAAGCACGACGACGCCTGCGGCGCCGGTTACATCGAGGATTTCTGCCGTTACATCGAGATCAGCGTACCGCAGTTCTGGGAGAAGGTGCACGCTTCGGTCAACCGCGAGCTGTTCGAGCTGCGCGACGACGGCAAGATCGTGCGTCGCTTCAAGGTGGGGGTTGGGCTGTGAGCAAACTGTCGGTCGGCATCGTTAACTACGGCGTGGGCAACCTCGCTTCGGTCAGACATTGCCTGCAGGAACTCGATTTCCGCTGCCGCGTCAGCGACGACACCGCCGTTCTCTCCGGCTGCGACCTGCTACTGCTTCCCGGCGTCGGTGCCTTTCCGCTCGCCATGAAAGCCTTGCAGGCGTGCGGCCTAGATCGCTACCTCGTCGAACAATCGGCACAGGGGCGTCCACTGCTTGGCATTTGCCTCGGTATGCAGCTCCTCGCCGATGCATCGCACGAGGGCGGACTGACCCGCGGTCTCGGCTTGATCCCCGGCGAAGTGGTCTCGCTCGGCCAGGGGCGCTGGCACATTGGTTGGAACAGCGTTGAAAAGCTCGGGGCGAGCCCGCTGTTCGACCTCGACGGCGGCGACTGTTTCTACTTCAACCATTCCTATGTCTACCGCGGTGCCGACGAATACCAGTTGTGCCGCACTCGTTTCGACGGCGATTTCGCCGCAATGATCGGCACGGGCAAGACGGTGGGAATCCAGTTTCATCCCGAGAAAAGCCAGATTGCTGGTCACGCGCTACTGCAGAAAATCGTGCGGAGGCTTTGCGATGCTTAAGAAGCGACTGATCGGCGTCATCGCGGTCAAGGCCGGCATCGCCGTTCAAACCTTCGGCTATCGACGCTACCTGCCGCTGGGAAGCCCCGAGTGCCTGGCGGAAAATCTCAATCGTTGGGGCGTCGATGAAATCCTCGTTCTCTGCATCGACCGTAGCCACAATGGCCTTGGTCCCGATCTGGCGCTGCTTCGCCGACTCGGTGCGCTGGGCCTGTCCACGCCCTTGAGCTACGGCGGCGGCGTGCATACGCCTGCCGATGCCGCTCAAGCAATCCAGGCGGGCGCAGAACGCCTGTGCCTCGACGCGGTGCTGCATACCGACCCAAACGCGGTGCGCGACATGGCCGAGTTACTCGGTTCTCAGGCGCTCGTCGCGGCGATGCCGATGGCGATGTGCGGCGACACGGCGATGCGTTACGCCTACATGCAGAACAGCCTGTTGCCGTATGCAGAGGAGACGAATCGCCTCTTCGACGAGGGAGCCGTTTCAGAGGCTCTGCTGATCGACGCTGTCCATGAAGGGCAACGCAACGCCTTCGATGCAGAACTCGTGCGTTGCTTTCCGCGCCAAGCAACGCCGCTGATCGTGTTCGGCGGCATCAGTGAACCGATGCAGGTCACACGGTTGCTTGACGAGACGACGGTTGTCGCAGTTGCCGTTGGCAATTCGCTCAACTATTCGGAGCACGCCGTGCAAAATCTCAAGCAACAGGTCCAGGCGCCTTCGCTACGGCCAGCAATCTACTTGGAGGGACGCTGATGTCGTCGTTTCCCGCCGCCGCGCAAGCCTGCAAGCGCTGCCTTTATACGACCGACCATCCACTCGGGCTGACGCTCGACGATGAAGGCATCTGCTCGGGTTGCCGCATCCACGAAGAGAAGGACTGTCTTGACTGGCAGGCACGCTGGCGGCGCCTCGAGGAACTCGTGCGGCCACACCGCAGCCGCGCCGGCAACTACGACTGCATCGTTCCGGTCTCGGGCGCCAACGATTCCTATTTTATCGTGCACACGGTCAAGGAGAGGCTTGGGCTCAATCCGCTGCTGGTGACCTACAACAAGTACTTCAATACGCCGCTTGGCATCCGCAACCTGGCCAACCTGCGCATCCGCTTCAACTGCGACATTCTCTACCAGAACGTCAATCCGCTCTCGGTACGGGCGATCACGCGCGCCAGCCTGCGCCAGTTCGGCAGCATCTACTGGCCGTGCATCGCCGGGCAGACGGTTTTTCCAGTGCAGACCGCGGTGCGCTACGGCATTCCGCTGATCGTCTGGGGCGCCCACCAGGGCCTCGAGCAAGTCGGCATGTTCTCACACGAGCACGAAGTCGAAATGACGCGGCGCTACCGCAAGGACCACGACCTGATGGGCTGCGAAGCCGATGATCTACTCTGCATTTTCGACACGTTGCGCGAGGAAGACGTCTGGCAGTACCGCTATCCGGACGACCGTTCGCTCCACGCTACCGGCGTCACCGGCATCTACCTCGGCAACTACGTGCGATGGGATCCAAAGGCGCAACACGAGGAAATGATGCGCCGGTACGGCTACCGCAGCGCCGCGTGCGCGCGCACCTTCGATTGCTACGACCATGTCGACTGCTACAACTACATCGATCTGCACGACCAGATCAAGCTCTATAAGCACGGCTATTCGAAAGTGACCGACCATGCATGTCGCGAGATCCGGCACGGCCGCCTGACCCGCGTGCAGGCTCTGGCGCTGGTGCGGCGTTACGAGCAGGTCCCGTCGCGCTTTTCGAAGTTGTTCATGGACTGGCTCGGCGTCACCGAGTCGTCGCTGCAGTTCCTCATGGATCAGCACCGTAACCTCCGCCACTGGACTTCGACAGAACCAGGCCAGTGGGCCTTCAAAGGCGCAAGTACCCGCGAGCCCTGGGACGACGCCGACACCGCTGCGGCGATTCCCGCGCGCGCTCACTTCGAGGCCACCGACCCGTGGCCGACCGAGAACGCGAAATACATCGTCATCGGCAAGGGCTATCCCTAGCCACGCCTGGAAACCTAAATGGCATTCATCAAGACCGATCTTACGATCATCTATTGCGATTCCCGGCGCCGGGATTCGACCGTCGCCATCCTGCTTCAGGAACTGCTGAAGCAGCGCGGGCAGCTGAGCTTCGTCGCCTCGCGACGCAACTTCTCGAAGATCCTGAAGCTCGCGACGCCGTCCAACATCGTCATGATCGGCCAGATCAACATCGTCTACGACCTAGTTTACGACGGCAAGATCTTGAAGGAGCGTTTCAGGGACACAAACATCTACTTCTACCCTTCCGAAGGGTATGCCACCGACAACGAGTACCACATGATGTACCCGGGGCGCTTCAACTATCGGGATACGAAGAAAATCTTTTTCTGGGGCCGCGAAAGCTTAGAGTGGGTCAAGCGCCATCTTGACGTCGCCCCCGAAACGCTCGACAACACCGGCTATCCACGCACGCGCATGGCGCGTGTCTACGCCGCCCTGCGCGGCCCGGAGAAAGTGCCCAAGATCGGCATCGTCGGCCGCTTCGCGATGCTCAACGACCTCTACGGCGTGCTGCCGATGGAGTATGTCGTCACCGAGTTCGCGCTCGCCAAGGAGCAATACAAAGGCGCGATGGTGTCGCGTCTGCACGTCGAATCCGAGACGATCGCGACGATTCTGCGCGCGGTCGACTTCATCATGAAGAACACCGACTACCGGGTCAGCATGCGCCCGCATCCGAACGAGGCGCCGGCGTCGTACGCCGGACTGAAAAAGCTTTACGGTGACCGCTTCGAGGTCAGTGACGAGGTCGATGTCGCGGACTGGCTGTCCGGCTGCACCAAGATCATGGGGCTGGCGTCTTCGACCTACATCGACGCCAGCCTGATCGACGTGCCGGTCATCTGCCTCGACCGGGTCAGCGGTGTCGTCGATCAGACGATGGCCTACGAGCCGGCGCTGCGCTTGATCTACGAAACGGCTTACCTGCCCGCCGACTTCGACGAACTGACCGCGCTCGTCGCGGGCGACATCGGGCCGAAGCGCAGCCCAGTTTTTGCCGAGCTGATCGAAAGCAACTTCACCGGCGAGCACGCTGACCCGATCAGGCACGTCGCCGACTCGATCGCCCACATCCCGGCACGGCCGACGACGGCGCTCGTCAAGCTCGCCATCGAGACCGCCGACCGCCTGCTGGTCGCGCGCGACCGCCTGCGCAAGAGCACCGCCTTGGATTTCGAATACAGCGCCGCGTTCCACGGTCGCAACCGTGCCTTCATCAACAAATATCTCGATGGCAAATAAAAACTACGATCCAGTCATTACAGGGCTGCGCGCCTACTCAATCGTTGCCGTCCTGCTGTTTCACTTCTTCCACGAGCAGCTACCGTGGCTGGCAGGCTACAAGGGCGTCGACGTCTTCTTCGTCATCTCCGGCTATCTGATCATCGGCCACATCACGCATGCAGCCGCCGAGGGCCGCTTCACTCTGCCGCTGTTCTACGCCAAACGCATCATCCGCCTGTTTCCGGCGCTGCTGATCATGCTCTCGGCCGTGCTGACGGTCGGCCACGCACTGCTCTTGTCCGAGGAATACCGCTCGCTCGCCAAGTACGCCCTGAGTTCGATCTTCTTCTTCACCAACATCGTGACCTGGCTGGAAATCAACTACTTCGACGCCAACGCCGAACTAAAGCCGCTGGTTCACATGTGGTCGCTCGGCGTCGAGGAGCAGTTCTACGCCGCTTTTCCCTTCATCGCCCTCGTTGTCGCGCGTTTCCGGCTACGCATGGCGCCATGCCTGGCGACGCTGACGGTGCTCAGCATGCTGTTGAGCCTTGCGCTGTCGACGCGGATGCCGGCAGCGACCTTCTATCTCTTGCCGACGCGCTTCTGGGAAATTGGCATCGGCGGCCTGATCGCCGTCGCCGCTCGCGACGATGGCAGCCTCTTCCGCAAGCTGCGCGACCACCTGAAGTACAACATCGAGATCGGCATGGCGCTGATTTTCACCGGCATGCTGTTCCAAGTGCCGAGCTTTCTCTTCCTCGATATTGCGCTGCCGGTCCTCGGCGCCGCCTGCGTCATGCTCGACACGGGCGCAGGCGGCTTCGGCCGCCGGTTGGTCGACAACCCCCCGGCGAACGTACTGGGGCTGATCAGCTATCCCTTGTACATTTTTCACTTCCCACTACTCGCGGCCTACGCCATCACCGGCCACCCATTTAGCGCGATGGAGCGAGGGCTGGCGCTCGCTGCGCTTGGTCTGCTCGCCTACCTCACCTACCGCTGCGTCGAGACGCGCTTTGCCAACGCGCGGCGCCGCGCCGCGCTGGCCGTTCTCGGCGTCGCGTCACTCGCCGTCGCCGGCACCGCCGCCTACGTCGATCTGCGCGCAGGCCTGCCCGACCGGATCCTCGGCAACGCCGAATACAACCAGGACATCGACGGCTTTCACGACTACAAGAAAAAATTCACCGCCTGCACCTTCGTCGCCGACAGCAACTGCCTGACTTCCCTGCCCGCCGGCGCGCCGGCGCCGACGATCACCGTCGTCGGCGACTCGCACGCCGACCATTCCTTCCCCGGTATCGCCGACGCCTTCGGCGACCGCAACGTCGTGTTCTTCGGCGTTCCCTCGTGCCCGCCGCTGCGCGGCATCGTCTCCTACGACTACGGCGACAGGCTGCGCTGTACGCGAATGAACGATGCGGTATCGACCTACGTCGCCGGTAGCCCCGAGATCGATCTCGTCATCCTGACCTTCGCGATGCCTTTCTATTACGCCGACAAGGGCGTCGCCTATCAACACCTCGGTCCGAACGACCCAATGCTGTGGAACGTTGAATCGGTAGATTCGCAGCCGAACCGCTTCGCTGCGGTGACGACGAGCCTCGCTCGCACGGTCGATTTCTACCTGAAGGCGGGCAAGCAGGTCGTGCTGATGCTCGACGCGCCCGAGTTGCCTTTCATGCCCGCGCATTGCATCGAGCGAGGCGACTGGCTGCAACCGCGCGATTGCACCGTCCCCCGCACAAGCTATCTCGAACGCCAGCGCAGCATGCGCGAATTCGTGCAGACCGAACTGGCCGGCCGACGAGGCTTCTTCACCTACGACCCGATCGGCGTCTTCTGTGATGATCGCGTCTGTCGCATGCGCAAGGACGGCCGCTTCCTCTACCGCGACAGCAACCACCTTTCGATCCATGGCTCCCAGCTCGTCGCCGAAGACCTGCGCCGTTTCGTCGAAAGCCAGGGCAAGCAGCCATGACGCAGCCGTCG